>USKV01000210.1 GCA_900555355.1 uncultured Collinsella sp. | reverse complement strand
GCTCTTCCGATCTGCCTAATTGCTGCTCGTCGAGGGCGGCAGCAATGAGCTCGGTTTCTTGCGCCAGGTTGGCACTCGTGGCATCCGCCAAGGTGTTTTGCACAAAGAACGCACCCAGCACCGTAAACGCCACGATAACCGCCATGGCGCAGACAAAGATCGTCACAAAAACGCGGTGCGACAGCGTATGTTTTCCCTGGGGGGCGAAGACCACGGGTTACTCCTCCGATGCGGTGGCCGCGGTGTCGTCACCTTCGGCACCATCACCGGCAGAAGGCTCGGCCAAGCGGTAGCCCACGCCGCGCACGGTCTCGATGGCGCTGGCATGCTCACCCAGTTTTTGGCGAAGCGTCTGCACGTGCACGTCAACGGTGCGCGAACCGCCGTCGAAGTCCCAGCCCCACACGCTCTGCAGCAACGACTCGCGGGTAAAGACCACGCCGGGCTTGCGCATGAGGTACTCGAGCAGGTCGAACTCGCGCAGGGTGAGCTTAAGCGACTCGCCGGCAACAGTCACCTCACGATGGCTGGGCGAGAGCACGATGTCGCCCACGCTGAGCACATCGCTTGCCTGTTTGACCATGCCGCCGCGACGCAGCAGTGCGCGGCAGCGGCTGGCGAGCTCCATGAGCGAAAACGGCTTAGTCAGGTAATCGTCGGCACCGCCATCGAGCGCCATCACCTTGTCGAGCTCGGTATCCTTGGCGGTAAGCATCATGATGGGCACCGTCGCCGTCAGGCGATCGGCACGCAGGCGACGCATAATCGCCAAGCCGTCGGTATCGGGCAGCATGATGTCGAGCAGGACGGCATCGGGTACCCGTCGCGCCACGGCAGCCTTAAACTCACCGTCGCACGAAAAGCCTTCGGCCTCAATCCCCTGCTTGCGCAGCGCATAGACCGTCAAATCCCTGATGTTGTCATCGTCCTCGACGTAATAGATCATGTTGAACCCCTTTGCGGCCGGCATGACCGCATCTTAACCCTAAAGGTACCTTTACTAGATGGTATCAGCCAAAACGCCCCGTCAAATAATCCGCCGTGCGCGGATCGATCGGGTTTTTGAAGAGCTGGGCAGTGGGCGCGTGCTCCACCAGCTCACCCAGCAAAAAGAATGCGACCGAATCGGAGATACGCGCCGCCTGCTGCATATTGTGCGTAACGACCACGAGCGTGCAGGTCTCTTTGAGCTCGCAGGCCAGCTGCTCCACCACCAGCGTCGACACAGGATCAAGTGCCGAGGTCGGCTCGTCCATCAGCAGAATGTCGGGCTGCACGGCAAGTGCGCGGGCGATGCACAGACGCTGCTGCTGGCCGCCCGAAAGACCCAGACCCGACTCTTTGAGCTTGTCCTTGGCCTCGTCCCACAGGGCGGCGCGTCGCAGGGAGTCTTCGACCAGCTCGTCGAGCACGACGCGGTCGCGCACTCCCATGCCGCGAGGACCATAGGCGACGTTGTCGTAGATGCTCATAGGAAACGGATTGGGGCGCTGGAACACCATACCCACGTGCTGGCGCAAACGGCAGATATCGTAATCGCCCAGGATATTCTGGCCGTCGAGTACAATCTTGCCTTCAATGCGGCAATCCTTGATGCCGTCGTTCATACGGTTAAAGCAGCGCAGCAGCGTCGACTTTCCGCAGCCCGAAGGCCCGATGAACGAGGTAATCTGCTTGTCGCGGATCTTGATATTCACGTCCTTGAGCGCATGGTGGTCGCCATAGAACAGGTCGAGGCCCTCAACATCGATTCGCGTCGGCGAGGCGGCAAGATCCTCTGCCGTGGGGCGAGTCGCATCCCCAACCTCGCGCTCGTGCGCGGCCTCGGCCTGCGCTTTCATGAGTTCTTCAAGCTCCGTGGGCTCCACAGCCGCAGCAGCCGTCATACCGCATACCTCCACATCGATATCAATTCAGCAGTATCGATAGTAGAAATCGCGGCTCATACGCACGTGAGCGCATTGTCAAGTGTTTGTAAGGACACGCTGGTTATGCAGCGGGCAGTGCAATGGTAAACACCGTGTGCTCGGGCGTCGATTCGCACGCAATGGTGCCGCCGTGTGCCGCGACAATCTCCTTGGCGATGGCAAGACCCAGGCCGGCGCCACCGCGATTGGTCGCACGTGCCGCGTCCAGGCGATAGAACTTCTCAAAGATCACCTTGAGCTTGGCCGCCGGTATCGGATCACCCTGATTGATAAAGCGAATTCGCACGCCACCGTCATCTTGGCGCCTAGCCTCAATCGTGATGGTCGATCCTTCGTAGCTATAGGCGATGGCGTTTTTCATGATGTTGTTGAACACGCGAGCCATTTTGTCGCCATCCACGAGCACCGTCAGGTCCTCGCGAATATCAACTTGGACTTCCTTATGCTGCTCGTTGAGGATGGGATAGAACTCGTCAGTCACCTGAGCCAGCAGCAACCCCAGATCAACATAGCCGCGCGTGAGCACGATATCGTGGAAGTCAAAGCGCGTGATATCGAAGAACTCTTCGATGAGCGTATCGAGCCGGTGCGCCTTGTCGAGCGCCACGCCCGTAAAGTGCGCACGTTGCTCAACCGGCAGCTCGGGAGCCTCTTGCAGCAGCGAAAGATAGCCCACCACACTGGCAAGCGGGGTGCGTAGGTCATGTGCCAAGTACGTGACCAAATCGTCCTTGCGATGCGACTCGTCACGCAGAGCTTGCTGCACCTTGCGCTCACGGTCACGCACGCGGTTAAGGGCGCCCTCGACCTCCAAGAAGTCGCCGTCGATGTTATCCCAGGTGTCGGGGTGATCGATCAGGCGATCTTGAATACGAGCGGCCAGCACACAATCGGCATGCTGCTCGCCCTGCTCGTAGCCCTGGTAGTACAGGGCGCGGCCACACAAGAACAGCACGCACGCGGCAAGCGCCAGCACAAAGCCAAGCATGTTGAATACAAAGCCGGCATCGAACAGCACCGGCCCTTCGATGCCGCCGAGCGCCATGGCGCCAATCGCCAACGTCATGGCCCACGCGGCGCCGCCAATCACCACGCAGCGGCACACGATCTCAAATCGATCGATCAGCAAAAAGCCGACAAGCAGCACCGCCAAGATTCCGACGATGTTGTCGATGCCAATCAGCAGCAGGCTCAGCAAAAAGAGCAGCACCGTTGCAAGCGCGCGGTTGTCGACGACCGACCTCACGTATTCAAAGAGCCGATCGGGCACCTCGAACGCTTGCCTATCGTCTTTTGTCATATCAAGATCCTCACAAGCGAAAAGCGTTATTCGATGATGTAGCCGACGCCCCAGACGTTTTTGATAAAGCGTGGCTTTTGTGCGTCGTCGCCGATCTTTTCGCGCAAGTGGCGAATATGCACCATCACCGTATTGCGTATTGTTGGAGCCGGGCATAAAATCCTCGCTCCA
>USKV01000209.1 GCA_900555355.1 uncultured Collinsella sp. | reverse complement strand
CCCCGCTCGACCGCGAGGTAATCGAGATACTCCCCCGCCACCACAGCAAGCGACGAGGGAGTAGCTTCGGTATGTTTTTGGTTCTCCGGCACCCTTAGTCCGTAGCGAGGTTCTTGGGCGTCACCTGCAGACGGTCGACACCCTCATGCTGGCCAATCGAGGCGCGCACGAACTCGCGGAACAGCGGCTGCGGGTTGGTCGGACGGCTCTTGAACTCGGGATGAGCCTGGGTGGCCACATACCACGGATGTACGTCGCGCGGCAGCTCGACCATCTCGACCAGACGCTCGTCGGGTGAAAGACCCGAGATTACCAGACCGGCGTCCTCGAGCTGGTCACGGAAGGCGTTGTTGAACTCAAAACGGTGACGGTGACGCTCGTAGACGAGCTCCTCGCCATAGGCCTCGCGAGCGAGGGTATCGGCGGCGAGCTTGCACGGATAGGCGCCCAGGCGCATGGTGCCGCCCTTCTCGGTCACGTCCTCCTGCGAGCTCATCAGATCGATGACACTATACGGGCCATCCGGATCGAACTCGGAGGAGCTGGCGCCGGCAAGGCCGACGACGTTGCGCGCAAATTCGCACACGGCCACCTGCATACCCAGGCAAATGCCCAGATACGGAATCTTGTGCTCACGGGCAAACTCGGCCGCGAGGATCTTGCCCTCCAGGGCGCGCTTGCCAAAGCCGCCGGGGACCAGGATGCCCGAGGCGTCGCCCAGAACCTCGGAGACATTCTGCTCGTCGAGGCTCTCGCCATCGACCAGCTGCACGTCAACGTGGCGATCGTAGAACACGCCCGCGTGGTGCAGGGCCTCGATAACCGACAGGTAGGCATCGGGCAGCTGCGTATACTTACCCACGACGGCGATCTTCACCTTGTCGGCGTGCTGGTTGGCATGGTTCTGCTTGCGCAGGAACTCGTTCCACTGGCTCATGTCGCGCTCACGCGGGTCCAGACCCAGACGCTCGCAAATGCGCAGGTCAAAGTCCTGCTCGGCAAGCAGCTGCGGAACATCGTAAATGCTCGCGCAGTCCTCGTTGGTAAAGACGCAATCGGTGTCGACGTCGCAGAAGCTTGCGATCTTTCCGCGGATAGCGTCATCGATATGGTGGTCGGAGCGCAGAACGATAATATCGGGCTGGATACCAAAGCTGCGGAGCTCCTTGACGGAGTGCTGCGTCGGCTTGGTCTTGACCTCGTGGGCGGCGGCGATATAGGGAACGAGCGACACGTGGATGTAGCAGACGTTCTCGGGGCCGGCCTCCTTGCGGTACTGACGGATGGCCTCGACAAACGGCTGGGACTCGATGTCGCCGATCGTGCCGCCCAGCTCGGTGATGACTACATCGGAGCCGGTCTGCTCCTCGATGCGGCGGAACTTGTCCTTAATGGCATTGGTGACGTGGGGAATCACCTGCACGGTACCGCCCAAAAAGTCGCCGCGACGCTCGCGGGCGATTAGGCTTTTGTAGATGGCACCGGTCGTAAAGTTGGAATCGCGGGTCAGGTTCTCATCAATAAAGCGCTCGTAGTGGCCCAGGTCCAGATCGGACTCGTAGCCGTCCTCGGTCACAAAGACCTCGCCATGCTGGAACGGGCTCATGGTGCCGGGGTCGACGTTCAGATACGGGTCGGCCTTTTGCATCGTTACCTTGTAGCCGCGCGACTTGAGCAGACGGCCCAGCGAGGCCGCGGTGATACCCTTGCCCAGGGACGAAACCACGCCACCGGTTACGAACACATGCTTGGTCATATTGAGTTACCTGCGCTTCCCGTAGAAGTTGTTTATCCACATCTTACGGGTCTTCATTGTAATACTCGCGCCGCGGACCGTTCGCAATTTTTCTCGCGTGCGATTGCATTTCTCAATCTTGAAACAAAACGCCGCCCGGTTTCCCAGGCGGCGTCGCTATGGCAAGGGTTACATGCTGCTATCGATCAGCAACCTCGTCCTCAAGCATTTCTTGAACGAGCATGCCGGTACGGACGCCCTCAAGATACCACTCGCCACGTTCGGTGAGGCAAATGCCATTTGCAAGCTGACCGCCGTCGTCGCTATAACGCGAGACGACATCAATCATGCCTTCGGAATCCAAGCGATCGATTGCGGCGCGGGCACGATACGGCGAAACCCCCACGCGCTCGGCAAGCGTTTTGCGCGAGAAACCATACGGCCCGCCATTGTCTTCGGTTTGCTGGTCGATTTCCATCAACACCAGCACCTCAACACGCTTCATATCGTTGACACTCGCACGACCCTTGCCCGCCATAGCAGCCTCCTCAAACCGAGCACGAGCATCTAACGCGCCGTGCGCGACCGACACACCTCACGATGGCAGGTAATATCCATCATGCGGCATCCCGCTAAGGATGAAACAGTTACGGTTATTGTATACCGCTCAAATTGTTTCTAGGCAGGTAAACGGCTATTTTTCGCCGAAATAGGCGCTTTATTGATCAAAAAGCCGTACCGGGCGCCAACCCGATACGGCCAAAATGCAATGCAATTACCGCGGTGCTTCAAACTTAGCGGTGGAAGAAACCGCGGCGCTCAAACTTGGGCTCGCAGCACACGTTGATACCCAGTTTGCGCAGTACCGTCTCGTCCGTCGGCGAGATGATCACGCTAAAGAAGGCATCGCAACCGCGCAGCTGCTCCAGGCCCGAAAGGACGCGGGCCGCCGTCTCGCTCGTTGCCGAGGTGATCGAGAGCGCCATAAGCGTCTCGTCGGTGTGCAGGCGCGGGTTCTTGCTACCCAGGAAATGCGTCTTGAGCTTGCTGATAGGCTCGATCGCCTCATCGCTAATGACCTCGAGCTCAAGGTCGACGCCCGAGACATGCTTGAGGGCGTTCATAATGAGCGAACTTGCGGCGCCCAGGCGCGTGGAGGTCTTACCGGTCACCACGGAGCCATCGGGCATGACCATGGCACCCACGGGACCACCCGTCAGCTGCTCCCTGGTGAGGGCCGCCGAGCGCGCCGGTGAGTAGTTCTTATCGATGCCGGCTTTCTTCATAATAATCTTGAGACGGTCGACTTGCTCATCGCCCACGCCGGTACGGCGCACATTTTCGACCGCGGTAAAGTAGCGGCGGACGATCTCCATCTTGGAAGCGTCGCGGCAGGCATCGTCATCGGTGATGGCAAAACCGACCATGTTGACGCCCATGTCGGTGGGGCTCTGGTAGGGGCTCTTGCCCAGGATCTTTTCCATCAGGGCACGGACCACCGGGAAAGCCTCGACGTCACGGTTGTAGTTGACCGTGGTCTTGTTGTAGGCCTCCAAGTGGAAGGAATCGATGATGTTGGCATCGTCGAGGTCGGCCGTGGCGGCCTCATAGGCGATATTGACTGGGTGCGTGAGGGGCAGATTCCAGACCGGGAAAGTCTCGAACTTGGCGTAGCCGGCG
>USKV01000208.1 GCA_900555355.1 uncultured Collinsella sp. | reverse complement strand
GTTACGGTAGGAATAAAAGCGGTCGTTCTGACGCACGGTCGAAAGCTGGGTATCCACGATATTATCCGCGTCGACACCGACATCTACCAGCGCCTCGCGAATGGCAGCGGAAAGATCAAGCATGCGAGAGGTATTCGCATCGATGCAAGAGAACTCGGCGGCAAAGCGATCCATGAGTTCCTGGGATACCTCATATTCGTCACCCAAGATATGGGGGCCGATATAGGCGGAAACGTCGCTCGCATCGCAACCGGCAGCATCGCAAAGCGCCTGGCACGCCTTGGCGGAAATACGTGCAATCGTGCCCTTCCAACCGGAGTGCACCACGGCAAATCCGCCGGGGGCCACCAGCACCACGGGAACGCAGTCGGCAAAGCAGAGCAGCACGGGCACGTTATGCGCCGTGCAGACGATGGCATCACAGCCCTCGGCAATCTGCTCGCGAACGTCCTCAAGGTCATCGGCGCCGTTCGAGGTCACCGCAACGATATGATCACCATGGACCTGATTGGGAACGAGCAGGTTGTGCTCGCACTCGGCGGCACCCATAGCCTCGAGCGCACGACAACGATTTTCTTGAACAGCAAAGGGGTCATCGCCAACATGCGAGCCCAAGTTGAGTGAGGAGTACGCATCTTCGGAAACGCCACCGGCGCGCTCGGTGAAGGCAAAGCGAACATCGGATGTCGCGCCCTCCACCAACGTAACTCCATCATGGTCGACACGCGAAACTTTGTCCGCACGTGCTGCCATACTAAAGCCTCCTAATAACACAAGTATCGCGGCATCGCCGCGCAGCCTGCTTTTATACGGCTGTCATACTTCTTTAAAAGGATACCCGCAGCAGTAGGGACCAAACGTAAAGGGAACGTAAGGAGATTGGAGGCTTTCGTTTACAAACGAGAAACAAAAAGGGCGCATCCATACGGACGCGCCCCTGTGCAAAACAATGCGAAGAACGACTTAGAAGCTGCCGCGCTTGAGGAAATCGGGAAGCTCAAACTGATCGTTACCAAAGTTGGGAAGCTCGGTACCGCCAACGTTGCGAGTCGGGGCAGCCTGAGCAGGGCTGGCAGCCGGAGCGGTGCGCTGCGGCTCAGCAGAAGCAGCGGCCTTGCTCTGGGACTGCTGGGCGGCAAAGAGCTCGTCCTGACGGTTGACGTTGGAGTCGGAGAAGCCCGTAGCGATGACGGTGATACGCACCTGATCGCCCAGGGACTCGTCGACAACGGTACCGAAGATGATGTTGGCCTCGGGGTCGACGGCATTGGCGACAACGTCGGCGGCGTCGCTGATCTCCTGGATGCCCAGGTCCTTGGAGCCGGCGATGGAAAGCAGGACGCGCGTGGCGCCATCGATGGAGCTCTCGAGCAGCGGGCTGGAGATGGCCTGCTGGGCAGCGTCGACGGCACGGGTATCCCCAGAAGAGGTACCGATACCCATCATGGCGGTACCGGCCTGCTTCATGATGGTCTTAACATCGGCGAAGTCCAGGTTGATGATACCGGGGACGGTGATGAGGTCGGTGATGCCCTGGGTGCCCTGGGAAAGGACGCCATCGGCAATCGCGAAGGCCTCGAGCATGGTGGTCTTCTTCTCGGCGATGTCGAGCAGCTTGTCGTTAGGGATAACGATCATGGTGTCGACGCAATCGGAGAGGGTCTTAATGCCCTCCTCGGCGCTCTTCTTGCGCTTGCGGCCCTCGAAGGTGAAGGGCTTGGTCACGACGGCGACGGTCAGTGCACCGACCTCGTTCATCGCGATATCGGCAACGATGGGAGCAGCGCCGGTACCGGTGCCACCGCCCTCGCCGCAGGTGATGAACACCATGTCGGCGCCAGCGAGCGCCTCGGCAATGTCGTCGCGGGACTCATCGGCAGCCTTGCGGCCAACCTCGGGGTTGGCGCCGGCGCCCAGGCCGCGGGTAAGGTCGGTGCCGATGTGCACCTTGATATCGGCATCAGAGATCGCGAGTGCCTGAGCATCGGTGTTGATGGCAACAAACTCGACGCCGCGGATGCCCTCTTCGATCATTCGATTGACCGCGTTGGTACCGCCGCCGCCGACGCCGACCACCTTAATGACGGCAAGGTAGTTGTTGATCTCTGTCTCGTGCATGTCGGTCCTCCGAACAAAGGTTATAGCCATAGCATGGGTCGACCCCTGCGCACATTAACCTTCAGGTTGAAAGTAAATGCAAAGGTAAACCGTATTATGTTTGCACATTATGAACGTTTCAGTCAAATAATTGACCGTGAAAACCAAACAAACCAGATAAACGGCGTGGTATGACCCCTCAACAAAGCCATTTAGGATGCTAGGCGGTCGGTGCGTTCCTAAACGTGTAGTTGCCTGGAGAGCGCACATTGATATAGGTTACGCCCTCTACTTGCGAAAGCAGCTTGGTCACGATGCGTTCTTTCTTGGCGATATCGTCCGAATCGCCCAGCGACACCTCGACGCCGTTGTCGAGATTTGCCGAGATAGCCTCAACGGAAGGCGTGGAAATATCCTTCACCTGGTCCAAGAACTCGCTCGAGAAACCGCGTGCGTAATCCAGGCCGGCCTTGACGGCCTTGGAGCTCACCGCCCGACCCGAAACCGGTGCGACATCGGCCGAGACGTCAGTCAACAGCACGGCTCCGTAGTGCTTGGCAAGCGCCAGGGCCGCATCGATGCCGGTCAGGGTTTTGGCACCCTCCCCCGATGTAATGACGTTCCCCTGGTCGTCCACCTCGACAGACGTCGACAGCGGAGCAATCCAGGTGTCATCGTCTCCGATAGCCCAGGCAAGGTCGTCGGAGCTGATATACGCAATGGCGATAACCTTACGCTCCGTCGGCGTGATGATAAGCGTATGGGGAAACTGGCGCTGGACATCCACGCCCGAGACCCACGGGTTTTGCTTGAGGCCCTCGGTGATCTGATCGGGATCCACGTTAAAGAGCGACGTGTTCTCGGGAAGACTGATGAGCTGCATGGCGTCGTGCTTGGTCACATGCTCGCTGCCATGAATCTGAATATCGGTGGCGGCGAACAGGCCAGAGTTGATGACGACGATGGCAATAATGGCAAGTACGGCCACGGCTGCCAGGATGCCGCCCGCGATTTTGCCCTTACCTTTAATGGCAGAAGCGACGTTGGTCGTCTTGCTTGCCATGGCACCAAGCGATGACAGAGGATTGATGCCCTTTTTTGCCGAAGACGCCTTGGCAGCGGGCACTGATGTCAGTGAACGCGGCTTAGCGCCAGCCAACGTACGGCCGGCATGCGGCGCACGAGCTCCCAGCGAAGGCTTGGGCGTCGCCATGGGTCGGGAGGTCTTGGCGCCCATCGCCGGCTTGGGCGTCACCGAAGGACGCGGAGCCGGACGACTCGTCTTTTTAGAAGCGGGGCGTCCTCCCAGCTGCGAGCCGACGACCGGGCGCTTGGCAG
>USKV01000207.1 GCA_900555355.1 uncultured Collinsella sp. | reverse complement strand
CCAGCCTGCGAGAGCAAGGGGCCGGTCTTATCGGCATATTGACGCGCCAACACGCCCGTGGGCGCCATAACGCAGGCCTGAGTGCCGCTATCGGCCGCAACCGCCAATGCGCAGGCGGCAACGGCGGTCTTACCGGTACCGACGTCGCCCAGCAGCAGACGGTTCATCACGCGACCGCCATCGCACATGTCATGCAGGATGTCTTGAAATGCAGCCTCCTGCTCATCGCTCAGCGAAAACGGCAGGGCCTGTTTAAGCGCAGTCAAATGCTCGCCCGCGGCATGCGCATAAGGCACCACGTCGACCATACCGCCATCGTTGCGCAGACGCAGTGCGAGCTGCAAGCAAAGACACTCCTCGTAGGCAAGACGCCGGCGCGCGATGTCGCGCTCGGCCATGCTCGAGGGAAAGTGGATCGAGCGCAGCGCACGGGCATTGCTCATGAGCTTCCGCTTTGCGCGCAGCGGCGCGGGAATGGGATCGAACGGATTGGCGACCACTTCGAGCGCACCGCTCACGATACGGCGCATCCATGCCTGACTCACGCCGTCACTTACGTAGTGGACCGGCAGGATGGTGCCGGCGGCGCGCCCGTCCTCAAGCTTTTCAAAGTGGGGCGAGGCCATCTGCTTAAAGCCATAGGCAAATTCGACCTTGCCCATAACGGCCAGGCGGTCGCCCTGCTTGAACTGCTGGGCAATCCAGGGCTGACGAAAAAAGGCGACTTGCAGCACGCCCGTCTCGTCCACGAGCGAGACCTCAGTCACCTGCATACGCGGACGGGGCTGCTTTTGGACAATACGGTCGACCGTGGCGATGATCGTGCACACGGTACCGATGGGCGCCATCTCGATGGACCACGAGCGAGTAAAGTCCAGGTAGCGATGGGGAATATGGAGAAGGAGGTCCCCCACCGTCCGAATTCCCAGACGGCGAAGGGCCTCCTCACGTTTACCCGAAACATATTTGAGTCGCGCGATATCCTCGTCGAGCGCATTGCTCTGGGCAAAGCGCTCCGAGACGCGCGGCACGGAGCACAGCTCGGACATGGGCAGATGCCTACTCGATCGAGAAGATCACGGGATAGAGCGGCTGCTCACCACGATGGGCGTCGATCTCCAGATCGGGCTGAGCCTCCTCGATGGCGTCGACAATCTCCTGGAAGGCCTCATCGGACAGCTCCTCGCCGGCCAGAATCGTCAGCGCGTCGCCCTCCTCTTCCTCCTGCATGCGGTTGATGCAGTCGAGCGTGACCTGCTTCACATCGGAGCCGACCACGTCGATGGAGCCGGCAATGATACCCATGACATCACCGGAGTGAATCGGAGAGCCATCAGAGGCGCTGGAATCGCGCACGGCACGGGTGACCTCGCCATCGCGAACCTCGCTGATGGCGTCGACCATGGCGGCAACAGCATCCTCGAGCTCGGAATCGGGCAGGACCGCGAACAACGCGGAGAACGCCTGCGGAACGGTCTTGGTGGGAACGACGGCGACCTTCTTGTCGGTGCAGGCAGAGGCTGCGGCCTCGGCAGCCATGCGGATGTTGCCGTTATTGGGCAGGATGATGACCGAAGTCGCGTTGACCTGGTCGACGGCACCCAGCAGGTCGGCAGTCGAGGGGTTCATGGTCTGGCCACCAGACACGACCACGTCAACGCCGAGGGACTTGAGGATATCGGCCTCGCCGGAGCCGGCGGCAACGGCGACAAAACCCAGCGCCTTGGCGGGCTCGGCAGCCTTTTCCTGGTCCTCGTGAATCTTGGCGGTACGGTCGTGGGCTTCCATCTCCATGTTGTGGATAAAGACCTCGTAGATCTGACCGAGCTGAAGCATGTGCTCGAGCACCAGGTTGGGGGTGTTGGAGTGCACGTGGATCTTGTAGTCGGGATAGGCCCCCACGAGCAGCTCGCAGTCGCCCATGGAGCCCAGGAACTTCAGGCACTCGTCCTCGTCAAACGGAGCGTCGGCCTTAAAGAGGAACTCGTTGCAGTAGCGGAACTCCGAGCCCTCCCAATCGTCGTTGGCCTCGATCTCAACGCGACCAAGGGCCGCGTCGCGGGCAGAGCCAGCGGAATCGAACGTGGCGGAGAAATCCTCGACAACGGTGCTGCGGCCAAGCGCGGCGGCAACAAAGTTCTCAAGGAAGATGGCAAAGCCAAATGCGCCGGAGTCGACTACGCCGTTCTCCTTCAGAACGGGCAGCAGATCGGGCGTGCGCGCGACGGACTGGTAGGCCTCGACGACGATGGCATCGAGCGCGTCCTCGGCCGAGAACTTCTTCTTTTCGCACTCGTCGGCCTTGGTCGAGACATCACGCAGCACCGTGAGAATCGTACCCTCGATGGGCTTGCGGACGGCCTGGAAGGCGACCTTGACGGCGCGACGGAAGGCGAAGGCGATGTTGGCAGACGTGATGGGCTCATCGGCAGAAACGAGGCCCTCGGCCACGCCGCGCAGGATCTGCGAGGTGATGACGCCGGAGTTGCCGCGGGCACCCATCAGGGACCCGTGCGTAATGGCGCCTGCGATGGCCTCCATATCGGCATCGGCGGGAAGGGCGGAAAGCTCCTTGGTCACCGAGGCGAGCGTGAGTGACATGTTGGTGCCGGTATCGCCGTCAGGTACGGGGAAGACATTGAGCTTGTTGATCTCCTCGGCCTTTTCGGAAACGGCAGCCGCAGCGATCGGAAAACAGGTGCGAATGGTCTTTGCAATCATGGGTATTTGAATCTCCGTTTTCGGATGCTAGTTCAGACGGCTCTTGAGCGCGTCGATGTGAATGCCGATCTTAAGGCTGGCGGGATCGATCTGGGCGATCTCCTGCAGGGTAAAGGCAACGGAGCTCGAAAGATTGTGGCAGACGGACTTCATGTTGACGCCGTTCTCGAGCACGACGTGAAGGTCGACCGTGAGGCCGTTCTCGTCGGCGGAAACAAGCACGCCCTTGCGGAGGCGCTGGCCGGCAAGCAGGCGCACGCTCTCGGCGCCCTGCAGCTGTTCGGCCATACCGACGACGCCGTAGCACGTCATCGCGGCATAACCGGCAATATCGGCAATAACGTCGTTCGAGACGCTCAGGCTGCCGTTAATGGTCTCAGACACAAGAATCTCCTTATCTGGTGCTCGCGGCACCATCTCGTGGGAGCAATCATTGCAATATTCTACAACGAGCGCGCCATGTTGAGGTGGTGGGTCGCGGGATTACATCCTCGACACGAAATGTTGATACGGCAACGTTCGCCACAGGCGATCGAGGCATGAAAAAACCCGCCGCATAAGCGACGGGTTTTACAACCTGGCTCCCCGGGTAGGACTCGAACCTACAACAGCGCGGTTAACAGCCGCGTGCTCTACCATTGAGCTACCGAGGAATTTAAAAGCCCAGCAGAATGGGCTGAGAAATTCTGGCTCCCCGGGTAGGACTCGAACCTACAACAGCGCGGTTAACAGCCGCGTGCT
>USKV01000206.1 GCA_900555355.1 uncultured Collinsella sp. | reverse complement strand
GACAAGAAGTCCGATTCCAAGTCCGATACGGGCGCTGCTTCCACGACCACTGCTAAGAAGCCCTCTGGTGCTTCCGAGCAGGAGACTGGCACCAATCCGCTCGCCATTGTTGGCGTTGCCGCCGGCGTCATCGGACTCGCCATCGTCGGCGTGTTCGTGTTCACCAAACGTCGGTAGGTGAGGGCTGTGTCCAATAAATCCAAGGACGCTGACCCCAAGCAACCAGATTCCTCGTTCATTCAGTTCGACGATGCAAAGCAACAGGGCGCCGTTTCGGCGGCGTCCGCCCCTCGGCGGAAGGCGCTTGCTGGCGTCCTGACCGCCGCGTGCACCATTCTGATCGTCGTCTCGCTGGGCTTCGTCCATCCTTCCGAGAGCGGCGCCTGGTCCATCGACTGGATCGTTCAGACCGTGACGGGGGAGAGCGTCGTCACCAAGGACACCAAGGCGTCTGGCTCGACTACGACTTCGGGCGAGGCCAGTTCCGAGGGCTCCAAGTCATCGAATGATGCAAAAGACAAGTCCAAGGATTCTGATGAGTCCAAGTTCAAGGACGATTCCGAGTCCTCGGACAAGGAATCGGATAAAAGCTCGGATGGCAAGAAGTCCGATGGTCAGGACGGCAAGAAGTCTGGAGATAAATCCGCTGCCCAGAATACAGGAGCCGGCGATACTTCCAATGCGTCTGGCGGTGCTTCTTCGGGCGGCGGTCAGTCGTCTGATGGAGTCTCCAGCTCTAATGGCGGAAGCGCTTCCTCGGGCGGCCAGGGCGGCTCGCAGGAGTCCAACTACGTAACAGTGACGGTTTCGGTCACATCGAGCGCTGTGGGCAATCCTGTGTCCTCTGGTGGCACCTTTACCTTTAACGAAGGCGCTACCGTCTACGATGCCCTGTGCGCGCTGGGCCTTTCTGTCAACGCACACGGCTCGTCGTACGGCACGTATGTTTCTGCGATTGGTGGTTTGGCCGAAAAACAGTACGGCGGCACGAGCGGCTGGATGTACTCCGTAAACGGCACAACGCCCATGACGGCCTGCAGCAACTACGTTCTCTCCAACGGCGACAACGTGGTCTGGTATTACGTAACAGGTTAGAGGCCTCGACATATCGCACCATACGGGCGGTTCGGACAAACATCCGGGCCGCCCGTTTTTCGTGCGAATGGGACTGGGCCACCGGGTCTCTCGGTAAACAAAAAAACCGGTTGGAACGGGAATTCCAACCGGTTATACATTCAAGCAAATAGTGAATCGACTACGACCGTGCGCCCTCGAGGAAGAAGCGACGGCTAAAGTAGTTGTACCAGGTGACCAGGAACGTGGCGATGGCCTTCATGGCCTGGTAGCCGATGCTCAAAAACGTGACGCCCACAAACATGTACAGGTCGTTGAGGCCCAGGCCGATCACCGACAGGATGGTGAAGATCGTGAACTCGCGCTTACGGCTCATGCCCTCGCGGTGGTCGAACACGTACTTCATGCTGAGCCAGTAGTTGACCACGACGGACGTGATAAACGAGATCGTGGTGCTCATCAAAAAGTCGAGGTGGAACAGCTCGACGAGCGCAATGAGCATGCCCCAGTCGATGCCAAAGGAGATAAGACCCACGACAGCGAACTTGAGGAACTGCTTGGTATGAGGTTGTGCCAGCGCCTTGCGCACGTAATCACATCCAATGCGTTGATGAATCGAGCAGAGGATACTTTAGAGCTTTTACAAGGGAAACGTAAGGTCTTTGCCAAGAACTATATGAACTCGCCAAATTTTCAAGAGCTAATCCGCAAACGTTGAAAAATTGCCCGTAAACGAACGATGCCCACGGGCGATACTGTACTGAGCGCGCATTGTCCGTGGGCATCGTAAGGCTGTAAGGTTGCGAGCTACTTGGTCTCGTCGCCCTCCAGGAAGATCTTGCGGGTCGCAAAGTTGTAGACCATGACAAGCGCGGTGGCGCAGATCTTGGCGATATTGGCCTCGAGTCCCAGGCCGGCGTTGAGCGCCAGCACGATGCCGTCGTTGAGCACCAAACCGATCACGGACAGCACGACAAAGATGATGAACTCGCGGCGGCGGCTCATGCCTTCCTTGTGCGCAAACACGTATTTCATGCTTGCGAGGTAGTTAAAGATGAGCGAGACGATAAAGCCGCTGGTGTTGGCGATTAGGATGTTGAGGCCCAGACCGTAGTGGAGCAGATTCATAATGCCAAAGTCGATAACCGTGGCAATGACACCGACGACGCCAAATTTCATGATCTGCGCAAGGAGCTTTTGCATGGTACCTGCCTTAAGCTGGCGCCGAAGCGCCGCGGGGATGACAAACTCAGCAAGTTTAGCCAATCCCCGCAGGCGGGGCTAGGCGCGCTCCTCGATAGCACCGTTTCTATATGCATCGAGCAGCTGGCGCAGGTCCTGGATTTGGCTGCGGATCTTGGCGCCAGTATCGGTGTCGCTCACCATGCGGCGACGGTCTGCTTGGTCAAAACGGTTGGTCTCGCTTTCGATGTCCACGTTGCGCGTGAGTGCCTCGGCAACCGTCGTAAAGGCCCGGTGCGACTTGAGGCGGCAGCCGCGTGAGCTCGAGATAAGCGTGTAGCCGGCGATACCCGTTTTGGGATGATAGGCGCGACAGAAACCGCCATCGATGACCAGCAGCTTGCCCTCGGCGCGGATGGGCTGCTCGCCCTTGGTGGTTTTAACGGGTGTGTGGCCGTTGATGATGTGGCCGGTCGGCGAACATGCCATGGGCGCGACGCCAAACTCGCGCATGATGTCGTCGCAGACCGAGGGCGACTTGGTAAGCGTAAAGTACGGGTCCATCGGCTCGACCCACGTGCTCTTGTCGGCGATGTAAGCGCGCTCGAACGTGCGCACCAGGCGTCCGCTGGCGGGTGAGTTAAAGCCGATCCACAGGTACCACATCCAGTCGAGGGCATCGCGGTCGCCCACGCGCCACGCGCGGCGGGCGATGTGGTCGCAAAAATCGAGATAATCGCGGCCAGCGTGCCAGGTGCCCAGGCAGTTCATGCTGCTAAAGGTGCCGTCTTCGTTGAGCGGAACGCAGCCGTGGAAGAGCAGGTTGCCGTTGGCGACCTTGTACATCGAGCCGTGGGAATAGAGGAAATCGATATGGCGATGCAGGTGATCGGCGGTGACAAACTCTGACACGAGCTTGTCGATGATGTGTTGCTCCTGGGACGTGAGCGTGTAGGGGTCCGCCGGATCGACGGTGGGGAAGTCGTTGGTCGTGAGCGGCCACACGCTGCCGTCGGCAAGCGTGACTGTGCCGGCGCCGTGATCGATCTTGTCGAGCAGCAGGCGGTCGGCCATATCGAACTCGGGGTGGCGCTGGATAATCTGGCCCTCGAGCTTAAAGAGCAGGACGTTGACGGCTTTAATCAGCGGGGTGATGGGCTCGCCGGCGGTATAGGTGGCATCGGCAAAGGCGACGAGCTCGCGCAGCGAGATGCCGTAGTCGTTCTCGAGGATCTCGTAATTGTCGTAGCGCAGGTTGTTACGCAGCACCGTGGCGATGCAGGCGGGC
>USKV01000205.1 GCA_900555355.1 uncultured Collinsella sp. | reverse complement strand
CCCGTTTACGGCAGCCGTCTGCGGCACCGCCGTCTACAACGTGGCCGGCACGCGTGCCGCCGCTGTCGCCGATGCCCCGGCAAGCTTTAAGGTCGCCTTTATCGACGAACTCTACCGCGCAACCGCCCAAGACATTGCCGACAACCGACTCGAGCTCGAGGAGGCATAGGCCATGTCCGATCCCGCAACCAATACCGGCATGAACACGCTCGTCGCTGTGGCCATCGCCCCGTGCGGCACCGGCGATGAGCTGTCCGCCGAGGTCGCCGAGGTCGTGCGCGTCATTCGCGAGAGCGGCCTTCCCAACCGCACCACCTCGATGTTCACCGAGATCGAGGGCGACTGGGACGAGGTCATGCAGGTCGTGCGCGACGCAACCTTTGTGTTGGCGAGCAAGGGCATCCGCACCGAAGTCGTGCTCAAAGCCGATATTCGGCCCGGATTTACCGACACCATGACCGGCAAACTCGAGCGCATGGAAGCGCAGATCAAAAAGCAGGAGGAAGCACGATGAGCATCCGCGACAACCTTGATATCTCGGCCTATCTGGTACTCGGCCCCGAAAACACGCTGGGACGTCCCGTGGGCGATGTAGTGGCCCAGGCGCTCGACGCCGGCTTTACCTGCATCCAGGTGCGCTCCAAGGTGGCAAGCGCCCGCGAGATCATTGCGCTGACCGGCGACGCCGCACAGGCAATCGCACAGGCCGGCAAGACCGGTCAGGTCGCCTTGCTGATCGACGACCGCCTGGACTGCGTACTCGCCGCGCGCGAGCAGGGTATTGCTGTCGACGGCGTGCACGTGGGCCAGAGCGATATTCCCGTCGAGGTCTGCCGCAAGCTGCTGGGCCCCGATGCCATCGTGGGCCTTTCGGCCCGCTGCGAGGAGATGCTCGAGTACGTCAAGACCGCCGACATGAGCCTGGTCGACTACCTGGGCATCGGCCCGCTCCACGAGACCGAGACCAAGCGCGACTGCGGACGCGCAGCCGATGGCTCCATCATCACCAAAAGCTTTGAGGATCTGGCCGCACTCCACGCGGCAAGCCCCGTGCCCATCGTGGTGGGCGGCGGCGTCAAGACGGCCGACCTGCCGCAGCTCAAGGCCACCGGCGTCAACGGCTTCTTTGTGGTGAGCGCCGTCTGCAGTGCCGACGACCCCTACGCCGCCGCCAAGGAGCTTGTCGAAACCTGGCAGCAGGCATAGGCTCAGGCCGAGCAGTTGCTCCGCAGCCTCATATCTTCAATAACGGAAAGCGCATCCCAGTTTGGACGTTCTGGGATGCGCTTTCCGCATGCGACCCTTACCCCGCCAGATACGCTTCCAACGCCGGCAAAGTCGCCTCCGCATCGCGGCGGCCGATCTGGTAGATGCGCTCGAGCTCATCGGGCTCGCGGCACAGCGATGGCACCTTCACCGATTCGCTCGGCCGCACCACAAAGATATCGCCGGCGGCCTCACGACGTGCCAAGTCATCGAGCGTGGCATTGTAGACCTCATGCCGACGCTCAAGCGCTGCGACAAACTCCGGATAGTGACGAAACACGCGACGCAGCATGGGCATCACGCTGTTGGGCTGCTTCACAAAGCCCGCCGGCTGCGTGAGTACCACGATATTGCGGTCATACCTCTGCGCAAACAGCCATGCACTGGGAATAGAATCAGCCACGCCACCATCCAGATACTTATGCCCGTCAATAGCAACGGGACGCGTCGCCACAGGAATCGCAGACGATGCCCGGATCCACTCGATATCCCGCTCGTCGCCATAGGGCAGGTCGTGGTAGACGGCCTTGCCCGTCTCGATATCGGTACACACGCACGTAAATCGCATGGGGCAGGCGCGATACGCCTCCAAGTCGATGGGATCGCGCTCGATAGGCACCTCGTGATAGGCAAAATCGGCATTGAACATGTCGCCGGTCCGCAGCCAGCTTGCTACACCCGCATAGCGCTTGTCGGCACAATAGGCCTTGTTGTAGCGAATGGCGCGTCCGATCTGGCGCGATTTAAAGTTGTAGCCAAACGCCGCGCCCGCCGAGACACCCACCATATGGTCGCAGGTCAAACCGTGCTCCATCCAAACGTCGAGCACGCCCGCCGTATACATACCGCGGTAGCCGCCTCCCTCGAGCGCAAGCCCCACCGTGCGCGTCATATTTGGCTGTGTCATGCGACCATCTCCGTCCCTGCGTTTAAAACCGGGACAAGTATACCCGTCAACATATATCGTCTCAGTCGCATTTTTATCGGACATCGCATCGTCGCGCTACCATTTGTCGAATAATAGCCGCCCACAGCATGTACACCCATATATAATTCTGCACTGTTGTTTATACTACTCAGCAGTTATCAACAGCGAACATTAGCCGGTAAATTAACCCAACAACGCAGCGAGGCGGGGGCTTGGATACACGCAAAGCGCCGAACAACAACGCGTGTGCACAACGAGCTCGCCCGACGCAATTCGCCCGACCTCAGAAAGCCGCTTACGACATGGATACTGTCAGCAATTACACCGAAACGCTCGAAAAGAACGTTCGCGACCTTCTCGAGCGTCAGGATGATCTGATTAGGACCGCCTTTACCGACCAGCTTACCGGACTTGGCAACCGCGGCGGCTTTGCCCGCTCCCTCGAGGAGCTCTGGGAGCAGGACACCCCCGTTACCATGGCGTTCATCGATATCGACAATCTCAAGCACTGCAACGACGTCTTTGGCCATGACGAGGGCAACCGCTATATCTTGCAGGTAAGCCTCTATCTTAAGCTGTATATGAAAGTAGACGAGGCGGCGTTTCGCATAGGCGGCGACGAGTTTGCCATTCTATCTACGATTGCGACCGAAGACGACCTCGCCGAACGTCTGAACACTGCCGAACGATCCTGCTCAAAAACAACGATTCCGAGATGCCCCACTCGTTTAGCTACGGAGTGGCACACGCCGACCCCGCCCTGGGCGAAGCCTCCAATCGCATGACACTCGATGCCGACCATCGCATGTACGACTACAAGCTACGTCATGCCATGCACCTCGATCGGCGCAATATCACGCAAGTCCACGCCGACGACTTCGAAATAAGCGACCGCGTTTTCGACGCCTTTTCGATGCTCAACGAAGGTCGTTATTTCTTTATCGAGAACTTGGACAAACATCGCACCCTTTGGTCACAAGGTGCCTTGCGCGACCTCGGTCTTCCTTCGGAGCATATAGACAACTGCCGCGATTACTGGAAAACGCGCGTCCATCCCGATGACCTTGAGGCTTTTACCGACGACATCGACCAAGTCTATAACGGCTCCAAACACCATCGAGTCATGCAGTATCGTGTATGCAACGCCACAGGCGACTACGTGCTCTGCCGTGCTCGCGGTTTTCGCATCGATGGGGGCGAAAACGAGCCCTCGCTCTATGTCGGCGAGCTCGTCAATCATTCCCTTGCCGAAACTGTCGACGCTGCCACGGGGCTTGGAACGCAACGCATGCTGGTCAACGCTATCGATGCCTGTCGCCGTGACCACTGCAAAACAGGACTCATCGATAGCGTTGACC
>USKV01000204.1 GCA_900555355.1 uncultured Collinsella sp. | reverse complement strand
GCAATCTGACGTTCAATTTCAAGGGCGCGACCAGAAGGTCAGCGCCCTTTCATTTCACGTCACCTTGCTCGCCTGGAGTCGTTTTCGCTGACGTTGCCAAGACATCGGCGTCAACCTAGTCATTGGGGACGTTCTTAAACGACTAGCCATCGGGGACACTCTTCGTCATCCGTGCTTCTGGCTGGCAAAGAGTGTCCCAAACGACTAGTCATTAAAGAACGTCCCCAATGACTAGGTGAAAAAGGGGCGCCGCGGGATGGATCCTGCGGCGCCCCTTTGCGTTGGCGTGTTGCCTAAGCTTTACAGCTCGTAGAGCGTGGTGAACTTGTCCTGCAGGTAGCTGCAGTAGTAGCGGGCGTCAAAGGCCATACCGCAGGCGCCCTTGATGAGTTCCGGCGCGTCTTTGGCGCGGCCCCACTGCCAAATGTGCTCACCCAGCCAGGCACGGACGGGCGCCAGATCGCCGCTCGCGCAGGCACCGGTGAGGTCGACGCCGTCGCGGCACATGGCCGGCACGAACATGGCGTCGTAGGCACTGCCCAACGCATACGTGGGGAAGTAGCCAAACGAGCCGCCGCTCCAGTGCGTATCCTGTAGGCAGCCGTGCGTGTCGTCGGGAACGGGAATGCCCAGGTACTCATCCATAAAGCGATTCCAAAGCGCGGGGATGTCCTTGGCCGTGGCCTCGCCGGCAAACAGCATGCGCTCGATCTCGTAACGCACCATAACGTGCAGCGGATAGGTGAGCTCGTCCGCCTCGGTGCGGATCAACGACGGCTGCGCGATGTTCACGGCGTGGTAGAGCGTGTCCTCGTCGACGTCGCCGTAGACCTCGGGTGCGTGGCGGCGCAGCACCTCGAGCAGCGGTCCCATAAAGGCACGGCTGCGGCCCACGGTGTTCTCAAAGAAGCGGCTCTGGCTCTCGTGGATGCCCATGGAGGTGCCGCCTTCCAGGCAGGTGCGCGCATAGGCGGGATTGACGCCCAGCTCGTACATGGCGTGTCCCGCCTCGTGGATGATGCTGTAGACGTTGGAGATGCAGTCGTTCTCGTAGATGTGCGTCGCGATGCGCGCGTCGCCCACGGCAAAGCCCTCGCTAAACGGGTGCTCGGTAAAGGCAAGCGTGGTGTCGTCCAGGTTCAGGCCGACGAGCTTCATCAGGTCGAAGCTCATGGCGCGCTGGGCGGCCTCGGGCACGCGGGCGTGCAAAAAGTCGGCAGCGGGCTGCTGGCCGCGCTCGCCGATGGCGTGCACGAGCGGCACGACCGTCGCCTTGACCTCATCGCAAAACGCATCGAAGCTCTTGGTGGAAAGGCCACGCTCGTACTGGTCGAGCCAAACGTCGTATGGGTCGCGCTTGGGGTCCATGAGTTCGGCCTGATGCTTAAGTTGGGCGACGATTCTATCCACATAGGGCTCAAAGCTCGCCCAGTCGTTGGCCGTCTTGGCCTTGTGCCACACGGCGTCGGCCTCGCAGGTGAGCCTGGTCCAGGCCTCGGCCTCCTCGGTAGGAATAACGCTTGCCTCGCGCTGGTCGCGGCCGAGCACGCGAATCTCGTCGAGCAGCTGCGGGTCGTCTACGTGTCCGCCTGCAACCGTCTCGCGCGCTAACGAGCGTACGAGCTCAACGGACTTCTCGCTGGTCAGCAGCTTGTGATGCTCGCCGGCAAGCGTGCCCATGGCGTCGGCACGGGCGGCAGCGCCGTTGGCAGGAGCAATCGTCGCTCCATCGAACTCGGCAATCTTGAGCAGGTACTCGCGAGTCCACAGCTTGCCCTCGAGTTTGCGGAACTTTTTGACGGCCTTGTCGACTTTAGCGGCCTTGACGCCCTTGGCGGCCTTTGCCACGGCGGCCTTGGCCTTCTTATCGAGTTTCTTTCCCATACCGTATCCTTAATCTCGCAGGCCGAACGCCGCAGGCGGGTGCGCGGCCAGTTTGCACAGCTACCTGCCTTGTACCCAGCACGAACAAAACGGAACGCGGCGATGCGCTCGCGAAATGTGTTATCCTATAGCCCAATGCGTTGACGGAGAGGGTTTTGCCCGCCGCGTCGCCGGCAAGAGAGGGAAGGTCATGGGCTGCAAGCCTTCCTGCGGCGGCAAGGGCCAAGCGTTCACTCCCGAGCAGCGACCTCAACGGGCACGCGGCCAGTGGCAGCAAAGTCCCAGTAGGGAAGCCGTGAGCCTCGCGACAAGAGGCACAGAGTGGGCGCGGCGGGCCAGACATCCGCCGGGTCAAACAAGGTGGTACCGCGGAATTCAACCGTCCTTGGGCAATGCACATGCCCGAGGGCGGTTTTTTTTGTTACCGAACCGGGCCGCGCATCCGCAACATCGGGCGGCGTCAGCCGTCCCGGAGCGCGGATGTGCGAGAGACGAAAGGGAAGACATGAGTCTGATTGATGATCTGGTCAAACTCGAGGAAGAGGCCAAGGAGCTCGTTGCAGGCGCCGACGACGCCGCCAAGCTCGAGGCTGCACGCGTTGAGCTGCTCGGTCGCAAGGGCCGCATCACCGGCCTGATGCGCATGATGGGCAAGCTCGCCCCCGAGGATCGTCCCGTGATGGGCAAGCGCGCCAACGAGATGCGCCAGCTGATCGAGGGCATGCTCGACGAGCGCACCACCGAGATGAAGGCCGCCGCCCTCAAGCACGCACTCGAGCACGAGGCCGTCGACATCACGCTGCCGGGCATCCGTCCGCAGATCGGCCACCAGCACCTGATCAAGCAGATCATCGAGGAGGCCGAGGACATCTTCTGCGGCATCGGCTACACCGTCGAGTCCGGCCCCATGGTCGATACCTCCTACTACAACTTCACCGCGCTCAACGCGCCCATGGATCACCCGAGCCGCTCGGCTCGCGACACGTTCTATGTGGTCGACAACAACCCCGGCAGCGTCGCGCATCCCGAGGCTCACGCTCACGGCGAGTCCGACGTGCTGCTGCGCACCCAGACCTCGGGCGTGCAAATCCACACCATGGAGTCGCAAAAGCCGCCCATCTACATGATCTGCCCGGGCACCGTCTATCGTCCCGACACGGCCGACGCCTGCCACCTGCCGCAGTTCAACCAGATCGAAGGCCTGGTCGTCGACGAGGGCATCACCTTTGGCGATCTTAAGGGCACGCTCGACTACTTTGTTAAGTGCATGTTTGGCGAGGATCGCAAGACGCGCTATCGCCCGCACTTCTTCCCCTTCACCGAGCCTTCCTGCGAGGTGGACGTGAGCTGCCACGTGTGCGGCGGCAAGGGCTGCAACTTCTGCAAGCACAGCGGCTGGATCGAGATCCTGGGCTGCGGCATGGTCGACCCCAACGTCCTGATCAACTGCGGCATCGACCCCGAGAAGTACACCGGCTTCGCCTTTGGTATTGGCGCCGAGCGCGTCGCGGCACTGCGCTACGACCTGCCCGACCTGCGCACGTTGATGACTGGTGACATGCGCTTCCTCAACCAGTTCTAGGGCGCTTGCTTCTAAGTTGAAGTTTCTGCCTGTTTTCCGCAGGCTTTCAATATGAAAGGAGAGCTACATGCGCGTTTCTTACGACTGGCTCAAGACCATGATCGATATTCCGGAGGATCCCAAGACCC
>USKV01000203.1 GCA_900555355.1 uncultured Collinsella sp. | reverse complement strand
TATGCTCCTTAATAGCTGTGCTGGGCTCCTCGCCGCAGAGTGCTTCAAGTGCCTTATCTAATTCTGCCTGAAGGCCGCTTGTCCGGTTGTGGGCCTCATCGTATTTGGCTTGGGCTGCATCGACGTTCGCTTGCATGGCGGGAAGGGGTTCCCTCCGTTTGGCGGCTTCCGCCACCACCATGTCGTAGAGTTCTTGAAATGCGGCAATGTCATCATCGATTTCCGCAATTTTCTCGGGACTTGCGGCGTTTTTTGCGGCCTCGAGGTTTTTGAGCGCTTCCTGCATGGCTGCATACGCTTTTTCTTTTGCGGCGGCCGCGTCTTCCGTCTGCAAGGCAACTGCACCGGTGGGGGCGCTGGTTTCTGCCGCGATCGCCGTTGCGGGGGCGATTCCCGCGATAAGTGCCGCGGAAAGGGCGATGCCCAAGGTTGTTCGTCTTGCTCTTCTCGCGAGAATGTCGTTCATCTCGGCACCTCATTTCAAGGGTCGGCGACTAACTTGGTAGCACTAATGTAAATATACCATGCTAGTTGACCCGACACTGGCTGGGTGTGCGCGTATACCCCTCTGAAAACTGAATCCCGTTAGAAATGACGAGTTGTTTACGCTTCTTTTGGGGTGGCGGTACTATCATGGTTCGAATTGAATGTGGATGATGATAGGGAGCGCCTATACATGATTGAGCTGCTCAGGCGTTTTGGTGGTAAGTTTCGCCGATATATGGTGATCGGCCCTGCGTGCAAGTTGATCGAAGTGATCTTTGACCTGCTGACGCCGCTGGTGATTGCCCAGATGATTGATAGGGGCATCGGCGTGCACGATGTGAACGCTGTCGTCCACTACGGTATATTGCTTGCCGCCATGGCCGTGATCGGCATCTCGTTTACGCTCGTCTGCCAAAAGATGGCGGCGCTCACCTCGCAGGGCATGGGCACTGATATCCGCGGTGCGCTCTACCAGCACATCAACAAGCTGAGCTATGCCGAACTCGATCGCTTTGGCACGCCGTCGCTTATCACCCGCATCACCAACGACGTCAACCAGGTGCAGCTTGCCGTGGCGCTGGGCGTGCGCATGCTCATCCGCTGGCCCTTCTTGGCGGTGGGCTCTATGTGCGCGGCCCTTGCCATCGACCTTAAGCTCGGCATCATCTTTTTGATTTGCACGCCCGCCATTGGCTTGGTGTTTTGGTTTGTCATGGCGCGCTGCATCCCGTACTACAAGCAGCTGCAGGCAAAGCTCGACCGCATCGCGCTCATTTGCCGCGAGGGGCTTTCGGGCACCCGCGTGGTCCGGGCGTTTGTGCGCGAGGGTCACGAACGTGAGCGTTTTGCCCAGGCGGCCGATGACCAGGCGCGTGTCGCAATCGCGGTGGGCAAGCTCTCGTCGATCCTCAACCCCGTCACGTTTCTTGTGATGAACCTGGGCGTGTGCGCCATCCTGTGGGTGGGCGGCATTCAGGTCAACGTGGGCGAGCTCACGCAGGGCCAGGTCATGGCGTTCGTCAACTACATGACGCAGACCCTGACCTCCATCGTGTATGTCGCCAACCTGGTCGTGGTCTTTACCAAGGCGAGCGCCAGCGCGTCGCGTATCAACGAGGTGCTCAATTGCGAGCCGAGCATCACCGACGAGGGCACCCAGCCGGTTGCGTTACTCGAGCCGAGCGCGATGGGCAACGCTGCTCCGGTCCCCGCGCTGAGCTTGAGCCATGCGAGCTTCTCCTTTGGCGCGGGCGCGGCAAATGCCGTCAACGATGTGACCCTGGAGCTCCCGCTGGGCAAGACGCTTGGCATTATCGGCGGTACGGGTAGCGGCAAGTCCACGCTCGTCTCGCTTATCCCGCGTCTGTACGATGCGGGCGCCGGCAGTGTGAGCGTGATGGGCTCCGACGTGCGCGCCTGGCCGCTCGATCAGCTGCGCCATGTGGTCGCGACTGTTCCGCAGCGCGCGTCGCTCGTGAGCGGCACGATCCGCAGCAACCTAACCTGGCGCGACGAGTCGGCAACCGATGAGGAGCTGTGGGCGGCGCTCGATATAGCGCAGGCCAGCGAGTTCGTGCACAACAAGCCCCAGGGCCTCGACGCCCCGGTCGAGGCGGGCGGCAAGAACTTCAGCGGCGGCCAGCGCCAGCGCCTGACCATTGCGCGTGCCCTGGTGGGCTCGCCGCAAATTCTGATCATGGATGACTCCGCCTCGGCGCTCGACTTTAAGACCGATGCGGCGCTTCGCCACGCCATCCGCGAGCGCAGCGTACGCGGTGCCGCCGCGGGCGGGCTCCCGCTGACCACGGTGATCGTGAGCCAGCGCGTCTCGACCGTGCGCGATGCCGACATGATCTGCGTGCTCGACCACGGATCGGTCGCGGGCCTGGGTACGCACGACGAGCTGTACGCAAACTGCCAACTCTATCGCGAGATTTGCCAGTCGCAGCTTCGTCGCGAGGAGCTCGAGGGTCAGCAGGGGAGCACGACGCCCACGCCCACCCCAAGACCCGCGTCCGCCCCAGGCGCCGTGTGCGCCCCCGCATCCGTCTGCGCAAAGGAGGGCTGCTAAATGAATCCGTATACTTCTTCCGGTTCGGTCGCCACGATGACGGCCAACGTGTCCGGCAACGATAACCTCAACGACCTGGGCGACGGTCCGCGCCAGCCCGGCGACCCCGAGCGTTACCCCGTAGGCGCGGTAACTCGCCGTCTGCTGGGCTATGTTCGCCCGCACCGCGTCTCGTTTGCGGCGTCGTTTGTGAGCGCCGCCATCTCGGTGATCTTGCAACTCTATACGCCCATCCTTATCGGCGAGGGCATCGACCTCATCGTTGCCGCCGGGCAGGTGGACTTCGGGTCGCTGCTGCCGCTCGTTACCAAGCTCGCGATTGTCGTGGTGGGCGCGGCGGCCTTCCAGTGGCTGCAGGGCTACTGCGTCAACCGTCTGTCCTACGAGACGGTGCGCGACATGCGCGTGGAGGCGAGCGACAAGCTCAGCCGCATGCCGCTCAGCTTTATCGACGGCCATGCCCACGGCGACCTCATGAGCCGCGTGGTCAACGACGTCGACCAGGTGGGTGACGGCCTGCTGCAGGGCTTTACGCAGCTCTTTACCGGCGTCATCACCATCGTGGGCACGCTTGCGTTTATGCTCTCCATCAACCTGACCATGACGCTTGTGGTGGTGCTCGTCACGCCGCTTTCCATCTTTGCGGCCGGTGCCATCGCCAAGCTTTCCAATAAGAGCTTCACTGCTCAACAGCTCATCCAAGGCCAGCTCGGCGGTCATATCGAGGAGTATGTGGGCGAGCAAAAGCTGGTTGATGCGTTTGCCTACGGCCCGAACGCCCAAGCACGCTTTGACGCGCTCAACGCCGAGCTCTATACGGCGGGCGAGCGCGCGCAGTTTATGGGTTCGCTTTCTAACCCCGGCACGCGCTTTATCAATAACATCATCTACGCCGTGGTCGCCGTGATCGGCTGCGCGGGCGTGATCACGGGCGTGCCTGCGACGCTCACGGTGGGTGGCGTTCAGATCTTCCTGTCCTACGCCAACCAGTACACTAAGCCGTTCAACGAGGTCACGAACGTCATCACGCAGATCCAGACCGC
>USKV01000202.1 GCA_900555355.1 uncultured Collinsella sp. | reverse complement strand
GGCGTCGTCGACCGTCTGCTCTCGCTGCTCAAGTTGCTGATTCCGCTCGCGCTTATCATGCTGGTGCTCCAGCTGGCCTTTATGCGCGATGGCAACGTGGTGTGGGGTTTCATCACCGACACGGGCCTCATCACAGGATCGAAGGCCTGCCTGCGCCTGCTGGGTGTGGCGTTACCACTCATCCTCATGCTCATGGTGACCAAGCTCAACGACCTTGCCAACGCCTGCGTCGAGGTGCTGCACGTACCGTATCGCTATGCCTTCACCTTTACCACGGCGCTGCGCTTTGTGCCGGTGTTTGGTCAGGAGATGAACGCCATCATGGAGGCGCAGACCGCACGCGGCGTCGAGTACGACACCAAGAACCCCATCAAGAAGCTTAAGCTCATGTTGCCACTGTGCGTGCCGCTGCTCATCTCGAGCGTGGGCAAGACCGATGCCACAGCCTTGGCGGCAGAACAGCGCGGCTTCTATCTGCGTACGCGCGCCAGCTCGTACAAGCGCTACCCCATCAAGGGCCTAGACATCGCCGTGCTCATCGTCAGCATCGCCCTCATCGCCATCGGCTTCCTGTTCTAGCAATCGCTGGCAGCAACCGGCAAATGCAAAAG
Organism: uncultured Collinsella sp.; assembly: GCA_900555355.1. Taxonomy (GTDB): domain Bacteria; phylum Actinomycetota; class Coriobacteriia; order Coriobacteriales; family Coriobacteriaceae; genus Collinsella. The sequence goes on along the minus strand of USKV01000202.1, from coordinate 3,002 downwards.
GCCTCGGCTCGCACCAAACGAGCCGAGGCCTTACTGTTTCACCAGATAAAACCTACCAAAATTAACCTGTCCCTTTTTGACAGGTCGGAAGCTAGAGGCGGTAGGGGGCGCCGCTGCGGATGATGGATTCGCGCACCAGGACATCCATGGCGTCGAGGGTGATCTCGGGCATCTCTCGGTACTTTTGCAGCACCGAGAGCTCGGTGCAGGCCAGAATGACGCGGTCGCAGCCGCTACGGGCAAACTCCCACATCACGCGGTCGAACTTATCCATATCGGGCTCACGTCCGGCCTTCACATCATCGTAGATAAGCGACATCACATCGTTCTGACGTTTCTCGCTGGGATAGACGACCTCAACACCCGCAGCCTTACATTCGCGGCCGTAGACGCCCGCGCCCACGGTGCCATCGGTTCCCATGATGCCAATCTTGTGCACCGGCTCGGCCGGCATACTCAGGTTGGGGTCGAACTCGCACTCCCCCATCACCGCGCCGGCCAGAGCATAGCGCACCGACTCGCGCGGCATGTGGATAATCGGCACCTTGGTAAACGACTGAATCTGGTCGTAGAAGTAGTGCGACGTGTTGCAGGGAATGGCAATGTGCGCACAGCCCAGCGACTCGAGTGCCTGGGCACACTCTTTCATGGTCGCCAGCAGCTTGGCATGCTCGCCGGTCTTAATGGCCAGCGTGCGGTCGGGCATGGTCGACTTGGAGAGCACCACCATGTCGATATGTTCCTGATCGCGGGCAGCAGCCGTATGACGCACCACCTGGTCGTAGTAATACGACGTGGCCTCGGCGCCCATGCCGCCGATAACTCCCAGCTTTTCCATCGCCGCCTCCTTGGTGACGCTTGCGCAATTGCGCGTATCATACCCGCGCCCGCCCGATGCAAACCGGACGGGCGCCGCGCTCATCTACTTGTAATACGTCTTGAACAGCTTAAAGTGGCGCAGCTTGGTGTGCCACATGCGCAGCCAGCGGTTAAAGACAAAGTCTCCCTTCATAAACGAGGGATCGGCGCCCTTGCCCTCCTTGGCAAGACGATGCACCTTCGCGCGCAGCTCGGGATCCTTGACGTACTTGTCGACGACGCCCATGGGGACGACCATCCACAGCGCCTCGTCCTGCGCCGTCACAAACTCCGGCTCAAACGGGCGGTCGAACACATACTCGTCCACCACATACTTGGCAACGTTAAAGCCGCTGTTGGTAACGTAGTAGTTGCTGCGGCCCTGGCGCGTGTTGAAATCGAAGAACTTAAACGAGCCGTCGCGCTCGTCGTACTTAACGTCAAAGTTGGAATAGCCCACAAAGTGAAGGTCCTCGAGCAACTTGCGCACGCCGCCCATGAGCTCGTCGTTGGGCTCGGTAATGATACAGGCATGGTTGCCGACACCGTGGGGCTGATGCTCCTCGAGCAGCACATGGCCCAGGCACATCATGCGCACCTTGCCGTTGCGGTCGGAATAGCTAGTGAGCACGCGCATGTACTCGTCGTTGCCGGGCACGCGATCCTGCAAGATCAGATCGTCGGTGTAGCCGCTGGCATACGAATCGCGAATGACCTGTTCCAGCTCGGCGCGGTCGGCAATCTCATAGGCCTTCTTCTGGCCCTCGAACTCATGCTGCCACCACATGATGCCGTCAGAGGGCTTCAGAATCATCGGGAAGGGGAAGTCGATCTGGTCGAGCACCTCGGCCGAAGCCTCGCCCTGGGCGTTGAGCATCGCCATGGTAAAGGTAAACGTGTGCGGATAGGGGACGCCGTGCTTCTCGCACAGCTCATAGAAGATCTCCTTCTTCTGACACTGTTCAAGCATGCTATAGGGAGCGTAAGGCGCGACGATGTTATCCGCCAACTCATGGGCATCCTTGGCCTGAGCCACGAGGGCAACATAGTTATCGCCACAGCCCACAAGGACAATCGTCTTGTCGGCATGCGCTTGGGCAATGCCGTTGACGGTTTTGAGCATCACGGGCATGGTATCGATATCCACGTTGGGCGTGTAGTCGATAATCTGGCTGCGGTACGCAGGGCCCGTCTGGTACTTGCCAAAGACCAGACTCTTGACCTGGTACTCCTCGTAGAAGGCGCGCGCCACCGAGTAGGCGTTGATGTCGCCACCGAGCAGCACGGGGATGAACTCGCGCTCTGTAAACTGCAATGCCATGGAAACTTCCTATCTAGAACTGCCCACACGACGGGCGGTCTTTGTGCAACTGATTTATTCTAGCGTGCCGAGCCGCCGGCACCCAAAGCTCCACCGTATCTATGGCAATCGGCGTAATTATCCAGCACGAAGGCGGCGATCACCGGTGTACGACAACGGGCAATGAACCCACCGTTGTTGTAGGATTCAACATGTTGCCCGCCCCGTCGAAAGGTACACTGTGCCCCAGGCTCATCCGATCAACAACCCCATCATTGACGCCGCAAAGCGCGAACTTGCGGATCGTGCCCAGACGGCAGCTCCCCTACGCACCGCAAACGATGCTTACAACGGGCCCGCCCGCATCGTCTCAATCAACACGTCGAAGCACAAAGGCACGCGTAAGTCACCCGTCGCCGACGGGCACGACACCGTCATCGAGCAGTTTGGCCTCGCCTCCGATGCGCACGCCGGGCATTGGCACCGCCAGGTTTCCTTTTTAGCTGCAGAGTCTATCCAGACGGCGCAGGCGCGCGGGCTCGATGTGCACGAGGGCGACTTTGGCGAGAACTTCACAACCCGGGGCATCAACCTGCTCTCGCTCCCCTTGGGCACACAGCTCAAGCTTGGCAGCGAGGTGCTTGTCGAAATCAGCCAAATCGGCAAGGTCTGCCACACACGCTGTGCCATCTACCATCTCGCCGGCGACTGCATCTTCCCCCACGAGGGCATTTTTGGCGTCGTGCTGCAGGACGGAGAAGTCCATATCGGTGACGACATACAGGTGGTCAGGCTCGGCGACGGCACCTGTTCCTTCACTCCCACCGAGGCACTCAAAGAGGTG
>USKV01000201.1 GCA_900555355.1 uncultured Collinsella sp. | reverse complement strand
GATAAGCGGATCGTCGTCCTGAGGCTCGGCAACGCCGGTGCGCACGATGCCGCCGCCACCTGCCATGGACATGGAGGCAGGTGCCACAGCCGACAGGATCTCCTCATGGTAGTCGGGCTCGCTTTGCGACTTGACGAACTCGACAATCTCGTTGATCTCGTCATCCGAAACAAAGCAGCCCTGGATGCGGCGGGGCTTGCCCCAGTCGACCTTTGAGAACAGCATGTCACCCAAGCCGGTGAGCTTTTCGGCACCCATCTGGTCGATAATGACGCGGGAGTCGATGCCCGTTGCGACGTTGAAGGCGATACGGTTGGTAATGTTTGCCTTGATGAGACCCGTCACCACGTTAGAGCTCGGACGCTGAGTCGCCACGATAAGGTGGATACCGGCGGCACGGCCCAGCTGGGCGATACGCACAATCGAGGCCTCGACGTCCTTGCCGGCGACCATCATCAGGTCCGAAAGCTCGTCGATAATGATGACCAGGTAGGGCATCTTTTGCGGCGGGTTATCGTAATGCTCAAACTCGCCGGCGGCCTGCTTTTCGTTATAGGTCGAAATCTTACGAACGTTAAGGCGCTCGAAGACCTTCAGGCGACGCTCCATCTCGGACACGGCCCATTGCAGAGCGCTCGCGGCCTGCTTGGGCTCGGTCACCACTGGGACATAGAGATGCGGGAGACCGTTATAGCCCGCAAGCTCGACGCGCTTGGGGTCGACCATGATCAGGCGAACGTCCTCGGGAAGGGCGCGCATGAGCAGGGTCGTGATGATGGAATTGATCATCACCGACTTACCAGAACCGGTCGTACCGGCAATAAGCAGGTGGGGCATCTTTGCAAGGTCGGCGACGACCGGCGTACCCTCGGCATCGCGACCGATGGCCAGCTCGAGCGGACCGCCCTTCACATAGGGAAGCACGTCGCCCAGGTTGACATTCTGGCGCTTGCGGTTGGGAATCTCGATGCCCACGAGCGAGGTGCCGGGGATCGGGGCAAAGATACGCACCGACTGGGCAGCGAGCGAAAGCGCGATATCGTCCTCGAGGCTCGAAATCTTGCTCACGCGCTCGCCCTCGCCGGGCTGCAGCTTAAAGGTCGTCACCGTGGGACCGGCAATCCAGCCGACGACGCGAGCGCTACGGCCAAACTCGAGCAGCGTGGACTGCAACGACTCGGCGGTCTGTTCCAGCTCCTTGTCCGAAGACGCGGCAGAAGCGGACTGAGGGTTCGCATGCAGGATTTCGAGCGGCGGAAGCTTAAGGCCGTCCTCTTCTTCTCCCTCGTTATCCGCGGAGGCATTGACCGCTCCCCCATCGCTAGAAGTAGACGCCTCGGCTGCGCCCGCGACAGCCGTATCGGCAACCTTGGGGTGCTTGAGGAAATCAGGAATTTGAGGGGCGGCCGAGACGGGATTCACGGCAAACGGCGGCTCGGACTCGTCGACCTTGTCCGGATCGTCCTCCATCGAAAGCTGGCCGGTCACCTGGCCGCGCCTGGCATGGCGGCGCGGCAGCAAGGTAGTCTTGGCGGTCTCGATCGGAGCCTCGTCGTCCTCGTCATCACCCTCGGTAAGCTCAATCTCACTCTCGGACCAGGACGGATCGGGCTCACTCGTATTGAGCTTGGGAGCCGTCTTGCCCTTCTTGGCATGACGACGCGGCAGCAGCGTCGTCTTAGCGCGCTCGGCCTCCACGGCGTCGGACACGTCGACAAACGGATCCTCATCCTCGTCGTCATCGTCCAAAACCGGGTCCACATCGTTACCCATGACCGTGGTCACGGCAGCATCGGAGCCCTTTTGACGAAGAATGCTCAGGTGCGGACGGGCAACGCCGGGCACCGACAGGGCTTCGTCGTCACCCCACGGGCTGGCGTTGACATCGGCACGACGGCGCTCGGCAAAATCGGCCGCACGGTCGCGAGCAGAGCGCAAAACGCCACCCACCGAAAAGCCGATGATGACCAGGCCCACGACGACAAGGCCCAACAGGACTACCATCGCGATAGGCTTACCCAGGGCATTCTGCAGCGCACTCGCAATAAACGCACCGATGTAGCCACCCGAGGCGGACAGATTTTGCGGCGTGAACATAAGGTCGCACGAGTCGCTCGTACCCGGCACCATCAGCGAGAGAATGGAGACGACGGCGATAAAGACCACGGCACCGCCCGCAACAGAGCGCACGTTGAGCGGCGAGTCCTCGCCTAAAAAGAGCGTGGCGGCAAACAGCAAAATGACGATCGGCAGCACGAAGGCGCCCAGACCAAAGCCCAGGTGATAGAAACCGGCAACCGCAGCCGTAACGGGTGCGGTCGCCGGCGAAATCACGGCAATGAAGGACGCAATCGCTAAAACGGCAATGACCACGCCGGCGATATCGCGGTTGGCCGAAGGCTCGACCAGGGGCTCAAAATCGTCGAAGTCGGCCTCGTGGCCCTTATTGGCACGAAGATGGGAACCGGCACCCTTAGCAGATGCCGGTTGGTTGTTGGCTTTATTGCCTTTGGCGTTTTGTGCAGATCCGCGCGCCAAACTAAACCTCCATGACGACCGGGATGATCATCGGACGAGTGCGTGTACGGCTCCAGATAAAGTTAGAGAGCGAGTCGCGCACGGCCTTGCGAATGGCATCGGAACCGCTGCTCGTAAAGCTGAACTTGCCCTTCTCGATCGTCTTCATGATGGACGCGGAGGCATCCTCAGAGAACTGGTCGTCGATGGCAAACGAGACACCGCGGCCCGAGAACTCGATAGCCTCAATCTTCTTGTGCTTGAGCGAGACGATGGCAACAGCGGTAACCATACCGTCGTTGGCGAGCTTCTGGCGATCGCGCAAGACGATGGGGTCGGTATCGCCGATACGCAGGCCGTCGACGTAGACGACGCCGGACTCGACGGGCGTACCGCGCTTGACGATACCACCGCGCATCTCGAGCGTGTCGCCGTTATCGAGGATAAAGATATGATCGTCCTTGATGCCCATCTTGCGGGCCAGCTGGGCATGGGCGCGCAGATGCACGGCTTCACCGTGAACCGGCATAAAGTACGTGGGCTTGGCCATGGCCATCAGGAGCTTGAGCTCCTCCTGGCTACCGTGACCCGAGACGTGAACGAGGGCGCGGTTCTTATCCCACACGTCGCAACCGAGCTTGGCCAGGCTGTTGACGACCTGCTGGACGGCCTTCTCGTTGCCGGGAACAGGAGTTGCCGAGAGGATGACGGTATCGCCCTCGTGGATGGAGAGCGTCTTGTGCTCGCCGTTGGCCATGCGCGAAAGGGCCGACAGAGGCTCGCCCTGCGAACCGGTGCACATGACGACGATCTTGTCGTCGGGCAGGTTATCAATGTCGAAGGCATCGATGATATCGGCATCATCGATGTTGAGATAACCGAGCTCGCGCGCCACGCGGGTGTTGGTGAGCATGGAACGACCGGTCACGACGACCTTGCGGCCGCACTTGCGGGCAGCATCGCATATCTGCTGCAGACGATGGATGTGGCTCGAGAACGACGCGACGAACACGCGACCCGGGGCGTTCTTGATGGCGTGCAGCAAGTTGGGACCAACCTCGGCCTCGGACTTGGTAAAGCCGGGAACCGTGGCATTGG
>USKV01000200.1 GCA_900555355.1 uncultured Collinsella sp. | reverse complement strand
CGAGCCAATCTGTGGGGCCAGGCCGGCGGCCGCCCCAATCGCGACGGCCGCGGCAATAAGTCCGGGAAGCGCCGCGACGCCAGCCGTCTGCATGATCAAAAAGCTAAAGGCACCACACGCTAGCGCCGAGATGGCGCGCATGGTGTAATCGCGTGCGTGGCTCCAGCGCGTGCCGGCCCAGCCGAGTGCGGGGTTGACCTCGATGATGTCGTCCTCATAGGGCAACGATTCGATATCGTCTGCCGCGCGCTCGTCATCCGACAGCTCGCCCACCATCTGCTCTAGGCTGCGACGGCCCTCGCGCACGCTGCCCAAGCCGGCGAGCAGCTGGTCACAAAATGCCTCGATGCTGTTGGGGCGGTCTTGCGGCATGGGGGAGAGGGCGCTCATGAGCGCAGCCTCGGCTCCCGGGGGAAAGTGCGGGATGAGCTCGCTGGGGTAGGTGGCACCGCCGATGATGCGGCCGAGTGAGTCGCCGGGCGTGGCGGCCATAAAGGGAGCGCTGCCGCACAGGCCCTCATAGATTACGCAGGCAAGGGCAAAGACATCGGCGCGCTCGTCGACCGTGCCGGTCTCGATATCGAGCTGCTCGGGCGGCATGTAGCCGATGGTGCCGCCGCGCGAGCCGCCAAAGCCACCGGCGGACGACAGTCGCGCCATGCCAAAGTCGGTGAGCTTTACATTGCCCGAGTGGTCGATGAGCACGTTGGCGGGCTTAATGTCCAGGTGGAGTACGCCATTGCTATGGGCGAAGGTGAGCGCCTGCCCCAGCGCGTCGGCAATTGCCGCGGCCTCGTCAAAGGTGAGCGAATGGCCGTCCACGCGATGCAAAAAGTCGGCGAGCGACATGCCGTCGACATATTCCATGACGAGGTAGGCATAGGCGGTGTCGTGCGTAAAGTCGATAACCTGCACGATATTGGGATGCTGAAGCATGGCGGCGGTATGCGCCTCGCGCAGGACGTCCATGATATCGCTGGCGGGCATGCCGGCGCCGTCTGTGAGGGGGATGCGCTTAATGGCCACGCGGCGGCGCAGGTGCGTGTCGCGGCAGATCTCGATGGAGCCAAAACCGCCGGTCGCGAGCGTCTCGAGCGGCTGGTACCGCTTGAGCAGCTCGCGAGAGCTGGTGCCCTCCAAGGGAACGTCCGGCGAGAACCGGGCGGTATGTTGCGAGAAAAGCGGCATGGCCAACCCTCGTGCGTTTAAAGTTCGTTTGCGAGCGGCGGGAGCGGGGCCGAGCCGTTCGCGGTGGCATAGATGCTGCTAGTGTAGCACGCTCGGGTGGGCGACATTCAATTTAAGCTCCGTCTGGGGTCTGGACCCTGCGTCCGGCCTAGCGCTTCTTCTTGTTCTTCTTCTGCTTGCGCTGTTTGGCCTTTGCGTTCTTGGGCTCGCTTTCCTGCTTGGCCTTGGCAGCGGCCTTCTCGGCCTTCATCTTCTTGCGTTTGGTCTCGATGTGCAGCTTTTTGTTGATGCGCGCCTTGAGGAAGGAGCCAAACTGCTCGGCATCGCCACGCACAAAGGTGTCCTTAGGGATCGTCACGCCCTGGTCGGCGAACATGGCCACAAAGATGCGCTCGCCGTCGAGTACGTGGTCGAGCTTGTCAAACGGGAAGAACTGTGACTTACCGCTCTTGCCCCAAACCATCAGGCCATCCTCGTTGGCGGCGACGCGGCGATAGCGGCCACCCATTGACTCGTCAGCCTCAACGGCGTCGATAAAGTCGCGGGCGAGGGTGTGGTGCAGGTTTTTGCTCCACCAGGCCAAAAAGGCGCCGAATACAATCAGGACGACGCCGAACTTGATCCAGTTGCCGCCGGCCACCAGCATGCCGATGCCGATGAGCGCGGCAATTGCCGCGGCGACATACAGCGAGCCGCGACGCCTGGGCGAGGCGACCAGACGGGCGAAGTCGGTGACCAGGTCGTTTTCGTACTGGTACTCGTTGAGGTACAGGATGCCGTCGTCGGCTGCGGCCTGCTTCTCGAGCGCGACCTCGACCTGGTCGGCTGCTTCGGAGGGAACGAGGTTGCTCTCTGCGTCTGCCATGCTCTTTGGACTCCTATCGCGGCGGGCTCGCCGTACGGGTTATTATGAATGCAGTATGCCGTGCGACCGCATGGCCACCGCGGCAACAAGACTCAGTATACCCGGGGGAGCACCCATGGAATCGTTGTACCGAAAGTATCGCCCGCTCACCTTCGACTCCGTGGTGGGCCAGCAGCATATCGTCTCGACGCTCGAGCACGCCATCACCGAGGGGCGCCTGTCCCACGCCTACCTGTTCTGCGGACCGCGCGGCACGGGCAAGACCACCATGGCGCGCATTTTGGCCAAGGCGCTGCTGTGCCGCAATGCCGAGGCGGCGCGCGCCGAGGGTGCAAGCGGCTGCATGCCCGACGGTACTTGCGAGGAGTGCGAGCTCATTGCCGAGGGTAACCACCCCGATGTCTACGAGCTCGATGCCGCCTCCCGCACGGGCGTGGACAATGTGCGCGAGGAAATCATCAACTCCGTCAACTTTGCCCCGGTGCGCGGCAAGTACAAGATTTATATCATCGACGAGGTCCACATGCTCACGACGGCGGCGTTCAACGCGCTGCTCAAGACGCTCGAGGAGCCGCCGGCGCACGTGATCTTTGTTCTGTGCACCACCGACCCGCAAAAGATTCTGGAGACCATCCTCTCGCGCTGCCAGCGCTTCGATTTCCACCGCATCGGCAACGAGGATATCGAGCATCGCCTGTCCTACGTGTGCGAGCAGGAGGGCTTCGATTACGACGACGAGGCGCTCGCCATCGTGGCGCGCCATGCCAAGGGCGGCATGCGCGATGCGCTCTCCACGCTGGAGCAGCTGAGCGTCTTCGGCAACGGCACCGTGCATGCGGACGATGCCCGCTCACTTTTGGGCGAAGTTTCGGACCAGATTCTGGGAGAGTTTACGCGCGCCATTGCCGATCGTGATGTCGCCGAGCTCTATGGGCTTATTCGCGCGCAGGTCGAGGAAGGTAACGATCTGCTGGAACTGACGCGCGACCTGGTGGCGCACGTGCGCGACGTGTATGTTGCCTGCGTTGCCGGTGCCCGTGCTGAGTTGTTTGAGGGCGGTGTCGAGCAGGCCGAGGCGCTTGCAGCCGAGGCCGCTGCCTTTGGCGAGCATCCTGCCGATCGTCTGGCTCGCGTGCTGACGGTGCTCGACGATGCCGCCTTGGAGATGAGGGGTGCGAGCGACGTGCGCCTGGTGCTCGAGATCGCCTGCACGCGCCTGACGCGTCCCGAGGCCGATTTAACGATTGAGGCATTGGCCGAGCGCGTGGCTCGCTTGGAGGCCATGGTTGCCAACGCCGCCGTTCCGGCGAGCGTGGCTGCTGCTCGAGCGAGTGCGCCTGCTGCATCCGCACCCGCTGTCCAGCAGCCGACGCTGATCTCGGGTGCCCGAGCTGCTACTCCTGCGGCGACCGCCGCCCCCGCTGCTACGTCTGCGCATCAGGGTGGCATGCCTTGGGACCGCGGCGCTGCTGTTCCGGCTGCCCAGCCTGCGCCCAAGTCCGCGGCTCCGGCTCCCGCGCCCGCTGCATCGACCGTGCCGGCACCTAAGCCCCAGACCAACACTGCCGCCCAGGTTGCCGCC
>USKV01000199.1 GCA_900555355.1 uncultured Collinsella sp. | reverse complement strand
TCAACGTGACGCGTAAGCGCGCCGCCAATATGGCCGCCGGCCCCATGCCCGTCTCGGTCGTCCTCGTAATCGATGCCGCAACAGGCCAAAACGGTCTGAACCAGGCGCTCGAGTTTAACGAGGCGCTGGGCCTGGACGGTATTATCATGACTAAGCTCGACGGCACGGCTAAGGGTGGCATCGCCATGGCTGTGGCCGAGAAGCTCAAGCTCCCGATCCTGCGCGTGGGCGTGGGCGAGCAGGTTGATGACCTGCAGGAGTTCAATGCCAAAGATTTCTGCCGCGCCCTGGTGGGCGAGTCCAACTAAGGAGTGACCAGTGTTTGATTCCCTGAGCGATCGCCTCAACGACACATTTGACCGCCTGCGTGGCAAGGGTAAGCTGACCGAGGCCGATATTACTTCTGCCATGCGCGACATTCGCATGGCGCTGCTCGAGGCCGACGTCAACTTCAAGGTCGTCAAGGAGTTCGTCGCCAAGACCAAGGAGCGCTGCATGACCGCCGAGGTCATGGAGTCGCTGTCGCCGGCGCAAAACGTCGTCAAGATCGTGCTCGACGAGCTCACCGAGATGCTCGGCTCCACCGAGAGCAAGCTCGTCTTTAGCAACCGCATTCCCAATGTCATCATGCTCGTGGGCCTTCAGGGCTCCGGTAAAACCACGGCAGCTGTAAAGCTGGCCTACCTGCTCAAGAAGCAGGGCCGCTCGCCGCTGCTCGCCGCGTGCGACGTCTACCGTCCCGCCGCCGCCGACCAGCTGGCCACGCTCGGTGGAGAGATCGGCGTACCGGTCTTCCGTGGTGACGGCGAGCACCCGGTTGATATCGCCAAGGGCGCCATCCAGGAGGCCGTCGACCACCTGCGCGATGTGGTCATTGTCGATACCGCCGGTCGTCTTCAGATCGACGAGCAGATGATGCAGGAGGCCGTGGACATCAAGAAGGCCGTCAAGCCCGATCAGGTGCTAATGGTCGTCGATGCCATGACCGGCCAGGATATTGTCAACGTCGTCTCGACCTTCGCCGAGCGTACCGACTTTGACGGCGTGATCATCTCCAAGCTCGACGGCGATGCCCGTGGCGGCGGCGCGCTTTCCGTGCGCCAGGTGACCGGCAAGCCTATCAAGTTCGTGAGCATGGGCGAGAAGCCCGATTCGCTGGAGCCGTTCTACCCCGACCGTATGGCCAAGCGCATCTTAGGCATGGGCGACGTTGTCGGCATCATCGAGAAGGCTCAGGAGGCGGCCGATGCCGAGCAGCTTGAGGCTGCCGAGCGCATGCTGCGCGAGGGCTTTACCATGAACGACATGCTCGACCAGATGAAGGCCGTCAAGAAGATGGGCGGCATGAAGGGTATCCTGGGTATGCTTCCCGGCGGTCAGCGCGCGCTCAACCAGATGGGCGGCAACCTGGACGAGGGCATCTTCGACAAGAACGAGGCCATCATCATGTCGATGACCAAGGAGGAGCGCCTGCGTCCCTCTATTATCAACGGCCAGCGTCGCGCCCGCATCGCCAAGGGCGCCGGCGTGACCCCCACCGAGGTCAATAGCCTTATGAAGCAGTGGGGTGAGATGAACAAGATGATGGGCCGCATGCGCACGATGGCCAATCAGGCACAGGCTGGTGGCAAGAAGGGCAAAAAGGGTAAGAAGGGCAAAAAGATGCGCATGCCCAATATTCCCGGCCTGGATGCCATGGGTCTGGGCGGCATGGGAGGTCTGGGCGGCCTGGGAACGGGCGGTCCTAAGTCCGATATGGACCTGCTGCGCCAGATGGAAGCTCAGATGCGCAATAAGAAATAGGACTGTAATTCCAGCTTGATATGGCAAAGGCCACTCGGAAGCTACCGGGTGGCCTTTGTTGTTGGCTTTGATTGTTGGGTTGCGTTTAGCGTCGCGCCCCGAGCTTGCGGTGCCGTGCCGCTAGTGGCAGCTGCAGCCCTCGTGCCCATCATGGCCGTGATGGCCGTGGCAGCCGCAGGACTCGCCATGCTCGTGGGTGTGCTCGTGGTCATGGCCGTGGCAGTCGCAGGTGGCCTCTCCGGTCTGCGCGAGCGTGCCGGCAATGAGTGCCTCGACGCAGGCGTCGCAGTTGCCCTGGGCGCCCGCATAGACCGTGATGCCAGCCTGGGTGAGCGCGTTGATGGCGCCGCCGCCGATACCGCCGCAGATGAGCGTGTCAACGCCACCGTTGGCAAGCAGACCCGCCAGGGCGCCGTGACCGGTGCCGCCGGTGCCCACGACCTGCTCGTTGAGCACCTTGCCGTCCTGAATGTCGTAGATCTTGAACTGCTCGCTGCGGCCAAAGTGCATAAAGATGTTGCCGTTGTCGTACGTGGTTGCCACCCTCATGGTGTCGACCTCCTTTGCTGGCCATGCGGCCGTCGCTGTGGTGATGGGGGAGTACGCGATATTGCCGCCCTCGATGATGAGCGCTCGTCCGTTGACCAGCGCGTTTGCCACCTTGCGATGTGCGCGGCTGCAGATGGCCGCCACGGTGGCACGAGCGATACCCATGTGCTGGGCGACTGCCTCCTGATTGAGGCCTTCCAGGTCGCACAGCCGCAGGACTTCGAGCTCGTCGACCGTCATATCGATGGCGTCTCCGCTCGCCAGGCCATCGGGGGTAAAACCGCGATATTCGGGGATGATCCCAACACGGCGCAGTTTCTCGCGTCTTCCTGCCATACGTGCTCCTTATCTGACATATGTCAACAATAGGATAACTCGATGCTCATTGAGCGCAAGGAATTTCTGGCATATGTCAGAAAATGAGGGCTTATGTTAGGGATGTGGGGCCGCGTGCGCCTGGGCTACAATGAATCTCGCTTGTAGGCGACTGACAGGAGGGTCAATGAGCAAGGCTGATCAACAGTTTGTAGCCATGTGCCGCGATATTTTGGACCATGGCACCACCACCGAGGGGCAAAAGGTCCGACCGGTGTGGGAGGATGGCACCCCTGCCTATACCATTAAAGACTTTGGTGTCACGGCGCGCTACGACCTGCGCGAGGAGTTCCCGGCGCTTACCCTGCGTCGGACGGCCCTCAAGTCTGCCATGGATGAGATCTTGTGGATCTATCAAAAGAAGTCCAATAACGTGCATGACCTCAACAGCCATATCTGGGATGAGTGGGCCGACGAGACCGGCTCTATCGGCAAGGCCTACGGGTATCAGATTGGCCAGAAGAGCCATTACGCCGAGGGCGACTTCGATCAGATGGACCGTGTACTGTACGACCTTAAGCACACGCCGTACAGCCGTCGTATTATGACGAACACCTATGTGTTTAGCGATCTGTCCGAGATGCATCTGTATCCGTGCGCCTATAGCGTGACGTATAACGTGATGCAGCGCCCGCAGGACGACAAGCCCACGCTCAACATGATTCTCAACCAGCGCAGCCAGGACATTTTGGCCGCGAACAACTGGAACGTGTGCCAGTATGCCGCACTTCTGATAATGTTCGCAAAAGCGTCGGGACTTAAGGCAGGCGAGCTTGTACACGTCATAGCGGATGCACATATCTACGACAGACATATCGACGCAGTAAAACGCATTATAGAAAAAGAGCCTTATCCCGCACCCGAGATGGTTGTAGAGGATATAACCGATTTCTATAAATTCACTAAAAACAGCTTTACGCT
>USKV01000198.1 GCA_900555355.1 uncultured Collinsella sp. | reverse complement strand
CCCTCGCCGTACTTCTTCTGGTACTCGAGAATCTTATCGGTGAACAGCTCGTTTGCCGTCTTGACCGCTGCCTTGGCAGAGGCTTTGGCCTCCTTCTTGGACTGGGTGAGCTCGACATTCTTGGGGGCGTCCGAACCTTCCTTGGCGTAGTCGACCTTCATGGTGGTCGTGCTCTTCTTTTTGCCCTTGCCCGAGGTAATGGTCATCTGGTACTTCTGATCGGGCAGCTCGCCAAAGTCCTCCATGGCAAAGCCGTCCTCGCCATCCACTTTGATGGTGTAGCTCTTGCCCTTGCCGGACACCGGCGCCAGCTCGACGGTATAGCTCTTGAGCTTTTTGCCCTTGCTGTTCTTGGGCAGAATCTTAGTCTCGCACGCGCAGACAACATAGCCCTTGCCACCCGAGGTTACCTCGGACGACGCGCCGATACGCGGCACGATCACGATAGCGGCGACAATGGCGACAACGGCCACGCCGCCGATAACAGCCGCGACGATACGGCCCCTGTGTTTGGGCTTCTTGGGCTGCGGCGTCGGAACAAACGGCTGAGCGACCTCAGCAGGCTCGGTCATAGGTTCCTCATAACGAGGCTGCGCCGCCATATGAGCCGAGACACCCTGAGGAGCGTGCTGTCCCGCAGGGGCAGTCGCCGGCGCATCCCCTACCGGAAACGCCACGGGCTCCGCCTGGTCCTCAACGCCGCCCACGTGAGCGCCGCAGCTCGTGCAAAACGTGGAGCCATCGGGTATCTGAGCTCCGCACTTAGTGCAATACATCGCATCTCCCGTCTCTCGCCGCAGCCGCAATGCGCCCGCGCAGTTCTTCCAACTACACCGTACGAGAGAAATCGTGATTCTTGTTGCGCAACATTACCGCCACGTCCAAAACTATCCCCTTGGGACCAAAAAGCCTCGCCGAGCCATGGGGCGCGGCGGGGCGGGCAAGCGGCTATGCGCGGCAGGCTTAGAACAGGCCGGTGATGTTGCCGTCGTTGTCGACGTCGATGTTCTCGGCCGCGGGAACCTTGGGCAAGCCAGGCATGGTCAGAACGCTGCCGGTCAGCGCGACCACAAAGTGGGCACCGGCGGAAACCTTGAGCTCACGCACCATGATGCGGAAGTTCTCGGGAGCGCCCAGGGCCTTGGCGTTGTCGCTAAAGCTGTACTGCGTCTTGGCGACACACACCGGCAGGTTGCCAAAGCCGTTCTCGCGCAGCTCGGCGAGCTGGCGCTTGGCAGCCGGCGTAAAGTCGACGCCGTCGGCGCGGTAAACCTTGGTGGCAACGGCCTCGAGGGCGTCGGCCACATCGGCACCGTCCTCGTAGGCAAACTTGAGCTCACTCGGCTGCTCAATCAGGCGCATGACCTCATCGGCCAGGTCGAGCGCGCCCTCGCCGCCCTTAGCCCAAACCTCGGACAGCTTAACGTTGACACCGAGCTTCTGGCACTCGGACTCGATGAGCTCGAGCTCGGCCTCGGTGTCCGTCGGGAAGCGGTTGATGGCGACCACGCAGGGCAGACCGTAGACATTCTGAATGTTGTCGACGTGGCGCAGCAGGTTGGGCATGCCGGCCTTGAGGGCCTCGAGGTTCTCCTCGTTGAGGTCGGCCTTGGCAACACCGCCGTTGTACTTAAGCGCACGGGCGGTGGCGACAATCACGACGGCGCTAGGGCGAACGCCCGTCATGCGGCACTTGATGTCGAGGAACTTCTCGGCACCCAGATCGGCACCGAAGCCGGCCTCGGTAATGGCAACATCGCCAAAGCGCATCGCCATACGCGTGGCCATGATAGAGTTGCAGCCGTGGGCAATGTTGGCGAAGGGACCGCCGTGGACAAACGCGGGCGTGCCCTCGAGTGTCTGAACCAGGTTGGGTTTGAGCGCGTCCTTGAGCAGGGCAGCCATGGCACCCTGAGCCTTAAGGTCACGGGCGCGGACGGGCTCGCCGGCATAGCTGTAGCCGACAACAATCTCGCCCAGGCGCTCCTTGAGGTCATTGATGCTCGTGGACAGGCACAGGATTGCCATGACCTCGGAGGCAACGGTGATGTCGAAGCCGTCCTCGCGCGGCACACCTTGGGCCTTACCGCCAATGCCATCGATAACATGGCGCAGCTGACGGTCGTTCATGTCGACAACGCGCTTCCAGGTGATGCGCTTAACGTCGATGCCGAGCTGGTTGCCCTGCTGAATATGGTTGTCGAGCATGGCTGCCAGCAGGTTGTTGGCAGCACCGATGGCATGGAAGTCGCCGGTAAAGTGCAGGTTGATGTCCTCCATGGGAATGACCTGGGCCCAACCGCCGCCAGCGGCACCGCCCTTGACGCCAAAGACGGGACCGAGCGAAGGCTCACGCAGGGCCACGGCGCTCTTGATACCGCGACGACGCAGGCCATCGGCCAGACCGATGGTCGTGGTGGTCTTGCCCTCGCCCGCGGGCGTGGGATTGATAGCGGTCACGAGGACGAGCTTGGCCTGGTGATCAGTTGGCTCGTTGAGCAGGGAATAGTCGACCTTTGCCTTGTCAAAGCCGTACGGAATCAGATGCTTAACGTCGACGCCGGCGTTCTTGGCCACCTCGGTAATAGGCAGCGGCGTGACAGAACGTGCGATTTCGATGTCAGTAGGCATGGGCGGTCCTTTCGTTACCGAATGAGAAAAAGACCAATTCAGCATAGCACGGGCGCGCAATAGTAAAACGCCCGTAACCGACGAACGGCGATATGTTTACCCGATGCCCAGCGATAGCCTACAGATGCGCTAAAACAAGCCCATTCCTACAGGGTCGGTTCAATACCCAAATGCTCGAATGTGCGAAGCGTTGCCTGGCGACCCTGCGGTGTGCGAATCATCAATCCGCACTGCAGCAAATAGGGCTCATAGACATCCTCGAGCGTGCCCGGGTCCTCGCCCACCGCGCTGGCAAGGGTCGTAAGTCCCACGGCGCGACCGGAGAACGTCTTGGCGAGCGTCTCCAAAATGCGAATATCCATCCAGTCCAGACCGAGCTCGTCGATCTCGAAGAACTCGAGCGCCTGGCGACAGATATCGAGCTCGATGGGGCCGTTGCCGCGCACCTGTGCGTAATCGCGCACGCGCTTGAGCAGACGGTTGGCAAGACGTGGCGTGCCGCGCGAACGCGAGCCGATCTCGAGTGCACTGGGATGGTCGATCGTCACGCCCAGGATAGTCGCCGAGCGCGTCACAATCTGCGCGAGCTCCTCGACCGTGTAGTAATCCAGGCGATATGAAATGCCAAAGCGGTCGCGCAACGGGCCGGTCAACATGCCTGAGCGGGTCGTTGCCGCCACCAGCGTAAACTTGGGGATATCCAGGCGAATCGAGCGCGCCGCCGGACCCTTGCCAATCACGATATCGAGGGCAAAGTCCTCCATCGCGGGGTACAGGACCTCCTCGACCGAACGGTTGAGGCGGTGGATCTCGTCGATAAACAGCACATCGCCCGGCTGCAAGTTAGTAAGGATGGCCGCCAGGTCGCCCGTGCGCGCGATGGCAGGGCCACTCGTGGTCTTGATCTGAGCGCCCAGCTCGTTGGCGATAACGGTGGCCAGCGTGGTCTTGCCCAGGCCCGGAGGACCCGAGAAGATCACGTGGTCGAGCGTCTCGCCACGGCTCTGCGCCGCTTCGATCAACACGCG
>USKV01000197.1 GCA_900555355.1 uncultured Collinsella sp. | reverse complement strand
GACGTGATCGCCATTCAGGCGATGCCTAACTCGAGGGGCTTCGTGAAACATATCGTGAACGCCTTCGGCGCGGGTGCGTGACATTATGCAGCTGCGATGCTCGTTATATTCGGCGACCATTGTGGGCGTGCGGGCGATTCCTGTGGCCGTCGAGGTAGTTGTCTCGAACGGGTTGCCGGGCTTTTCCATTGTAGGCATGCCCGATGCCGCCGTGCGCGAATCGACCGAGCGCGTGCGCGCCGATATCCAGCAAATGCTCGGCCTGCAAAACCCAGCGACCGTGGTGACGGGTTTTGATCGCAAGAACCTCTACTTTGGTTGCGAAGAGATGGGCGACAAGGCCAAGACCGCCTGGGTGCGCGACTACGTGATCGCGCATTCGGGCGAGAGCGGCATCGTGTATTGCTCGACCCGCAAGACGGTTGACGCGCTGGCCGCGGAGCTTGCCGAGGCACTGGGCCCCAGCGGCATTCGCGTGGGCCGCTACCATGCCGGTATGGGCAACGACGCCCGCCGCCAGAGTCAGCGTGCCTTTATCGACGACGACATTCAGGTGATGGTTGCCACCAACGCCTTTGGCATGGGCATCGACAAGCCCAACGTGCGCTACGTGATTCACAACAACGTGCCCGAGAGCATCGAGGCATACTACCAAGAGGCGGGCCGCGCCGGCCGCGATGGCGATCCGGCCAGCTGCCATCTGCTCTGGAACGGCAGCGATTTTCGCATGCGTCGCTTTTTGATTGACCGCGGCGATGCGGCCGACGAGGCACTCGACGACGAGCAGCGCGCGTGGGCGCTCCAGAACCGTTATCGCCTGCTCAGCCAGATGGAGGGCTACTGCAATACCACCGGCTGCCTGCGCGAATACATGCTGCGCTACTTTGGCGACGAGACCGCGGCCGAGCATGCCGCGGCTGGTGCGGGTGCCACCGCCACGGACGACGCCGAGGGCTGCGGCAACTGCAGTAACTGCCTCACGCAGTTCGAGGTCGAGGATGTCACCGATATGGCCCGCGCTGCCGTGCGCTATGTGGCCACGCGACCCATGCGCTTTGGCAAGTCGCTCATCGCCGATGTGCTTCACGGCGGCAACACCGAGCGCATTCGCCAGATGCATCTGGACGAGGACCGCGGCTACGGTGAGCTGTCGAGCGAATCGGTCGGGTGCATCAAGGACATCATCGGCCAGCTGTGCGGACGCGGCTATTTGGCCACCTCGCAGGGGCAGTACCCGGTCGTGGGGCTGGGCCCGCGTGCCGGCGAGGTCGAGGACGAGGCGTTCGCCTTTACCGTTAAGCGTCGCGCGTCCAAGCGCAAGGCCTCGGCCCGCGCCCGCCGTGCGGTGGATCTGCTGCGCGAGGAGGCCGAGCTGGATCAGCGCCCGCGCGTTGGCGACGATGCCGAGCTGTTCGAGCGCCTGCGTGCCCTGCGCAAGGAGATTTCGACCGAGCTGGAGATGGCGCCGTATATGGTCTTTTCCGACAAGGCACTGCGCGGCCTGTGCCGCCTGCGCCCGCAGACACGCGACGAGCTGATCCAGGTCAACGGCATCGGCGAGAAAAAGGCCGACGCCTTTGGCGAGCAGTTTATGGCGGCGATTGAAGAGTTTGAGTCCGAGCATGCGCGGGATGGAGCGTAACGATGGTAGCCGATAGCAAGACCGAACGTTCCGAGCGCGCCGAGGTGTCCGCCGTGCCGCTGTACCAGCAGGTCATGGACGACCTAAAGGGCGAGATCGCGCGCGGCGTGTACCCAGCCGGCTCGCGCATCCCTGCCGAGATGGAGCTCGCGAAGTCCTACGGCGTGGGGCGCGTCACCGTGCGTCGCGCCATCGAGGAGCTGTCGCGTGCGGGGTATCTCAACCGCCAGCAGGGGAGGGGCACCTTTGTGTGTGCGCCCAAGCTCAAGCGCAAGATTCGCCAGAAGGGTGACGTCCAGAGCTTTTCCGAGGGTTGCGCTGCCAACGACATGGTGCCGGGTGCGCGTCTGGTGTCGCGCACGGTGGTCGCGGCGACGCACGAGGATGCGGCGTTCTTTGGCGTGGAGCCCGGCTGTGAGCTTATCGTGGTCGAGCGCGTGCGCACGGCCGACGGCATCCCTGTCATGCTTGAGAACAACGCCTTTGTGCTCGCCGACCATCCCTACCTGCAGACGCTGGCCGATGAGGACCTCACCGATAACTCAATCTTCGCGCTCGTCGCCGAGCATTCGGGCCGTGCGCCGCTCAAGTCCGACCCCTGCACCGTGGAGATTGCGCTTGCCGATGCTCAGGCGGCTCCGCTGTTGGAGGTGCCGGTCGGTGAGCCGCTCTTCTATATGGAGGCGTACTTTACCGATGAGGACGAGCGCCCCTTGCTGCTCGGCCGCCAAAAGATCGTGGGCTCGCGCTACGTCTTCGACATCTAACGTCCATAGATAGAACAACATAGAACAAATTTGCCGAGATGACTTCACGGGCGTTGTTGCACGTGTTATAAATAGGACAACATAGAACGACAGCAGGTACGAGCTGCCGTCGCTCAAAACCGCCGCACAAGGAGGAACATCAGGATGAACGCACATGATCTGGTTCAGGAAATCATCGAGCGCAAGGGCAAGATCGAGAATGTCTTTTGGATCGCTTGCGGCGGTTCGATGATCGACCTGATGCCGGCCAACGAGCTGCTCAAGCGCGAGGCCACCACGTTTACCTCGACGGTCTACACGGCACGCGAGTTTTGCCTGATGGCCCCCAAGAGCCTAGGGCCAAAGTCGCTCGTTATTGCCTGCAGCCACAGCGGCAACACGCAGGAGGTCGTCGACGGCTGCGAGATGGCGTTGGCTGCCGGCGCCGAGGTCATTGCCCTCACCGACTGCGAGGGCTCCAAGATCGACAACGGCAAGTGGACCACCTGGGTCTACCCCTGGGGCGAGGGCGTGCCGCAGGCCGAGGTGCCGCAGGGCATCGGCGCTCTGATCGCCGCCGAGCTACTCGACCAGCAGGAAGGCTACGAGACACTCGCCGACATGTACGAGGGCCTCAAGCAGATGGATGCGCTGCTGCCCGCCGCCCGCGAGAAGGTCAACACCGAGCTGGGCGATCGCTTTGCCGAGCTCTGCCAGCAGCACAAGTTCTTCTATATCCTGGGCTCCGGACCCAACTTTAGCCAGACCTACGCCATGGCCATCTGCTCGCTCATGGAGATGCAGTGGCAGCACTGCTGCTACATCCACTCCGGCGAGTACTTCCACGGCCCGTTCGAAGCCACCGAGCCCGGCGTGTTCTACTTTGTGCAGCTTGGCGCGGGCGAGTGCCGCCCCATGGAGGAGCGCGCTCTTGCGTTCCTCAACACGCACACCGATACGATTATGGTGCTCGACGCGCTCGAGTACGGCGTGGGCGACGTACCCGCCAGTGTGCGTTCGTACTTGGAGCCGATCTTCTTCTACAACATGAGCTGCGAGCTGCGTGCCGCCCGCGGCAAGGTCTTCGACCACAGCCCCGAGGTTCGTCGCTACATGGGCATCGAGCAGTACTAGGTACCGGGAATTATCTTTTTTGGCGGGGTCTGCGCTGCGCGCAGGCCCCGTTTTGCGTTGTGGCGGCCGGATTCGTGTCTGCGCGAAAACGAAGGTGAATACTTTTCCGCGAAGTGAAGGGGGTGCGGACAGAAAGTTGGACCGTGAAGCGGTC
>USKV01000196.1 GCA_900555355.1 uncultured Collinsella sp. | reverse complement strand
AGCGCATGTGGGCCTACATTAAGCAGCTGACCCCGGCGGCTGCACCGCTGTAGCGAGGCTGGCGGCAGCCCCTACATCACGGCGCGCAGCTCAAACCGGTCGCCGTTAATGCGGAACTGGCAGTTGCCGTTCATACGCTCGACGGCAAGCTTAATGCTCTTGGTGCCAAAGCCGTGCCCAGTGTGCTGAGCCACGGGCACGCCGTCGACCATGTGCGGCGCACGGCCAAACGTGTTGGAAACCAGCAATAGAAGCTGACCGTCTTCGTAGCGAAGGTCCAGGTCGACAAACCGCTTGCCTTCGGGGGCGGCGCTCGCTGCGGCGATGGCATTGTCCAGGGCGTTCGATACCACACTGAACAGATCGACATCGCTCACGTGGACGGTTTCGGGCACGGCGGCGCGCAGGTCGGCGGTGATGCCGTGCGCGTTGATGTCCGCGGAAAGCGACGAGAGCGCAATGTTGACCGTTTCGTTGGCGCAGTAGCGGCGCACGGCGGTGCGGTCGTTGGCCTCGCAGAGCGCGTCGATGCGCTCGAGCGCCTCATCGGTGTGACCCTCTTCGATCAGGGCCGCTAGACCGCGCAGGTAGTGGCGCATGTCGTGACGGAGAACCGAGAGCTCGCGTCCGGACTGGCGCCAGGCTTCGAGCTCTTTGATGGCCGCACTGTCGCGGGTCGCGAGCATCCAGCGCTCGCGCTCGGCGATTTCCTTTGCCTCGTATTCGCGAAGGTAGACGGCAAGAAACATAAGGTAGAAGGCGCAGAGGGCGAACGCCAAAAACTCAACGGTTACCACCGAGCCCGAGTGGAAGAGCGTGGTATAGACGTTGGTGGCGTAGTCGAAGATGTAGTAGACGAGCGGCAGGATGAGCAGAATCTCCAGCTCGGTGGGGCTTTTGATCGCCAGGCGGGGGCCAATTTCGCTTGCCCAATGCAACAAGACGGCAAAGACGCCGAGCGTGGTGATGATGCGCGCCACGTAGTACGCGACCTGCGAATCGGTGGCGGCGAATGCGGCGATGCCCACCCAGTTGCTAAACTGGCAGCTCAGGTAGGCACTGGTAACGCCCAGGATGGCGAGCAGCGGACTCAGGCGATAGCGTACGCACAGGTAGACGACAAGCGGCAGATGCACGACGAGTGGATAGGCCTGTCGGGCGAAAAGCTCGCCGCCGACGGCATTGGCGAGGCCGAATGCACATCCGGTTGCGGCGCCGACCCCCACCAGCTCGAGCGAATGGCGGCCGTTGATCTCGACACCGCACAGCGCCGCCGAAGCAAAGACGCCAAAGAGCAACGTCGTCGCATGGTGGATTGCCCAAAGTACCAGTTCTGCCGAGGAAAGCATCAGCGTCTCCCGCCCTCGAACCGCACCGCAAAGTAGGCGTCTTGGAATCCCTGCTTGCAGCTGCGCGCGAGCGGTATGCACGCGCCCGAGCGCATGACGATTTCCGTGCGGTTAAAGTGGTCGATGTTGCGCAGATTGACCTGGTAGCTGCGGTGGCACTTAAAGAAGGTCGCGTTTTGGGTCAGTCGGTCCTCGATGCTGCGGAACGGCTCGAGCGCCTCGATATCGCGGCCGTCGCGCAGGTGGAAGACCACGTGCTTGTTGCGCGCCTCGGCATATTCGATGTCGGACAGGCGCAGGGCGTGGTAGCCAAAGGAAGTTTTGATCACGAGCTCGTCGGTTGCCGCCGGGCGCATGCTCGAAAGCTCGTCGAGTAACTGCGCCAGGCGTTCGTAAGTCACGGGCTTGAGCAGATAGTCGAAGGCGCGGACCTCGTAGGACTCAAGCGCGAACTCGGGCGATGAGGTCAGAAATACCAAGCGCACGGCGGTATCGGATTGGCGCAGCTCGCGGGCGGTGTCCATGCCGTTGACGAGCGGCATGATCATGTCGAGCATGATAATGTCGGCGCGCGATGCGGCATGGCGGGCCAGCAGGTCCTCGCCGCGCGTGACGAGCGCAACATCGACCGTCGTGCCCGTCTCGGTTGACCAACGGTCGATCATCCGGTGCAGTCTATCTAGAAAAGCGACATCATCGTCGCAGGCAATAATCTTGAGCATTCTAAGCCCCCTTAGTAGTTCGATTTTGCCACATTGGGTGCGGACCGCTTGTGGGGGTGCGGACCGTTTGCGCCCCACGGCGTGCAACTCGCGCCAAGCGGTATTGCGGTGGCGAAAGATGCCTCCTGCGCCATCGAGAGCTCAGCTATCCTCAGCTTGCCAGTTCGAAAATGGACCCGCCGCATGATTGAATCTTTATTTCAACTTTACACCTGGCTTTACAGCTGTCTTGTCAGCTGTAAAGCCAGGTGTCATACTAAAGCCCCAAGATTCGCCAAAAGAGAGGGGCCTTGATGGCACAGAGCGCGAACATGGATGCATCGGAGCTTGCACGCGATATCGCGGCCGGCCTGGCATCGGCAACGACGGCAACGGAGCGTGCGGCACTGGTGCCCGCAGAGCTCGTCGAGGCCATTCAGCAACTAAAAACCCAACGTGACGCGGTGATCCTGGCGCACTATTACGTGGCGCCCGAGGTGCAGGCCGTGGCTGATTACGTCGGCGACAGCTTCTACCTGGCCAAGCTCGCCAAGAGCCTGCCGCAGCAGACCATCGTGTTGTGCGGCGTGGAGTTTATGGGCGAGAGCGCCAAGCTGCTCAACCCCACCAAGACCGTGCTGCTGCCCGAGCCGGGCGCGGACTGTCCCATGGCGCACATGGTCAAGCGCGAGACGGTCGACGCGGCGCGCGCCGAGTACGGCGACGACCTGGCTGTCGTCTGCTACGTCAACTCCACGGTCGAGATCAAGAGCTGGAGCGACGTGTGCGTCACCAGCTCCAACGCCGTCAAGATCGTGTCCGAGCTGCCGCAGCAGCATATCCTGTTCATTCCCGACCAAAACCTCGGTCGCTTCGTAGCCGAGCAGGTGCCGCAAAAGCACGTCATCCTCAACAACGGCTACTGCCCGCGCCATCACATCATCACCGTCGAGCAGATCGTCGACGCGACGGAGGCCCACCCCGACGCGCTCGTGCTGGCGCACCCCGAGTGCAAGGCCGACGTCCTGGCCGAGGCCGACTACATCGGCTCCACCGCCGGCATCATCAAGTATGCCGAGGAGTCCGACGCGAGCGAGTTCATCATCGTGACGGTCCGCGGCGTGCTCTACGAGCTCGAGCGCCGCTGCCAAGGCACCGGCAAGAAGTTCTACTTCCCCGCGGTACAGCCCACCTGCGTCAACATGGATCTCATCACGCTCGAAAAGCTCGTGCGCTGCCTGGAGACGGGCGAGGGCGAGGTGCAGATCGGCGTGTCGGACGAGGCTGCCGACCAGGCCAAGCTCACGCTCGACCGCATGCTCGAGTACGCGGCGCGCTAAGCCAATGTGACATGAGGGGCAGTCCCTTATGCAACATTACAAGGGAGAGGATTCCTGTGGAAACCAAACAATACCCCGATATGGAGTGTGACGTCGTCATTGCCGGTTGCGGCGTGGCGGGCCTGTATGCGGCTCTCAATCTGCCGACGAGCACGCGCGTAATCATGCTCTCCAAGGGCGCCATCGACGAGTGCGATTCGATGCTCGCGCAGGGCGGCATCTGCGTGCTGCCCGAGGGCTCGGACTACGATGCCTTCTTTGAGGACACCATGCACGCCGGCCACTACGAGAACCGCCGC
>USKV01000195.1 GCA_900555355.1 uncultured Collinsella sp. | reverse complement strand
CGGTGCCTCCACCGGGGCCGGCATAGCCCGTCACGCTCACGGCAATATCGCTCTGGTACAGCTCCAGCGAACCGGTAGCCATCTCGCGTGCCGTCTGGTACGACACCGCGGTATAGCGGTCGAGCGTCTCTTGCTCAACGCCGAGCACGCGATGCTTAATCTCGTCGCAGTACGTCACCGCACCGCCGCGCAGCACCGCCGAGGCACCGGGGATATCGGCGAGGCGATCATGCCCGCTGTTAGAGATTCAGCCGTCGATACCGTCACACCACGAACGCTTGCACGCTCGACAATAGCGCGTGCAAGCTCTTCATTGTGCGCGGAAATCTGCTCAAATGATTCCGTCATGCCTACCAGGACCTAGACCGAAAAAACGATCTTGCGGCAGTTCCAGAAGTACTGGGCGCCCGAGACAATGGTCAAAATCACGGCGATGACGTACAGGAAGCGCGACACCGAATAGACACCGAGCAGCAGCGACACCGACCCCAGCTGAAGGCCGGCCATCGCAAAGACGCACAGGTAGCCGCAGATGGAAACCATCGTAGTCGCCGTCTTGTACTTGCCGAGCTTATCGGCGGCAACGACCACACCGGCAGCGCTCGCAACCATGCGAAGGGCGCTCACCAGCAGTTCGCGGAACAGGATAATGAACACGGACCACACGGTCACCGCGCCAAAATCCAGGAACAGCAGCAAGGCCGAGAACACGAGCAGCTTGTCGGCGATGGGGTCCAAGAACTTGCCGAAATCGGTGATCTCGTTGCGCGAGCGCGCCAGATAGCCGTCGACCTTATCGGTGCACGACAGAATCACATACAAAATGAAGGCAGCGGCGGCAAGCGGGCCGTCGAAGGTGCTCCAGTCCGTACCGGCAACGCTCGCGTGAGACAGGGCCGAGACGATCATGAACACCGGGATAAAGACGATGCGAACGCACGTCACGATGTTGGCGGGCGTCCAAACACTCGTCAGTTCCTTATTGCTCTCGTTTGCCACGACGCTCTCCTACTCAACAACATGACCGATAAGCTCGTAGCAGAAGCTATCGGTAAACTCGACCGTCAGAATATCGCCCACAGATGCCTCGCTGGCATCCAGATGCACTGCACCATCGGAATCGGGCGCCTGGAACCAGGCATGTCCGATGAGCTCGGCACCGTCCTCGGTCTCCTCGATACCGTCGACGATCACCTGGGCGCGCTCGCCCACGTGCGCGGCTGTCGCGGCAAAGCCGAGCGACTCGGCCAGATCCATGGCCTCCTGGGCGCGCTCGAGCTTAACCTCTTCGTCAACCTGGCCTTCCATCTTGGCAGCCAGGCTACCATCCTCCTGCGAGTAGGCAAACACGCTCGTGTAGTCAAAGCCCACGGCGTCCATAAAGTCAATGAGATCGCGGAACTCGTCGTCGGTCTCGGTCGGGAACCCTACCATGGCTGTGGAGCGGATCACGATGCCGGGGATACGCTCGCGAAGGTCGCGGAACAGATCCTCAAGCTCCTGGCGCGAACCGGAGCGACGCATGGCCTTGAGAATGCGCGCGTCGCAGTGCTGCACGGGGATATCGATATAGGGCAGCACCTCGGGCGTATCGCGAATGGTCTCGATAAGCTCGTCGGTCATGCCCTCGGGCTGCAGGTAGAGTACGCGGACCCAGACGTTATGAGGACGCACCGCCTCAGCAACAGCCTGCAACAGCTGCGCCAGATTGCGCGGCGCGCCCTCGGCGAGGTCCTCATCGGCAAAGTCGGTACCCCAGATGCCCGTGTCCTGACCGATCAAAACAACCTCGCGCACGCCACCAGCGACCAGGTCGCGTACCTCGGAGATAATGCTCTCGGCATTACGCGAGTGATAACGACCACGGATATACGGGATCATGCAAAAGCTACAGAAGCGGTTACAGCCATCGGAGATCTTGACGTAGGCGACAGCGCCCTCGACGGTGCGCTTGACCTGCGGAATATAGGCGGCAATCTCGCGCTCGACACCCAGAACGTCATCGATAACAGAGACGATGCCGTCTTCCTCGTCGGCCTTCACAAAGGCCGCAACCTCGGGCAGCTCGTCGGGCAGGTCGTCGCCGTAGCGTGACGGCACGCACCCGCACATAACAATCGGGCAGGAACGAACGCCGTCCTGCACCTCATTGGCAAGCTCAAGCGTGGTCTCGATGCTCTCGGACGTTGCAGAGGCAAGGAACGAGCACGTATTGACGATGGCGATATCGGCATCCTGCGGATCGAATGCCTCCTCGTAGCCCGCAGCGGTCAAAAGAGAACGCATGCGGTCGGTGTCGACCTCGTTCTTAGCGCACCCGAGGGTGATGTAGAGCACGGAGCCCAACGGTGTATCCATGTTGGAGAGCGGTCCTTTCGAATGAATTAGCGGTAGTTGGTGAACTGCAGCGGCTGACCGTAGTCCTGGTCGCGCAGGAACTGGATCACGGTCTGCAGCGCATCCTTGGAAGCAGAGGAAACACGCAGTTTGTCGGCCTCGATCGTCACCTTGACCTTGAGCTTCTGATCCTTGATGTCCTTATTGATCTTCTTGGCAGTCGTCTGGTCGATACCTTCGACAATGTGACCGAGCACGCGCACGGTACCGCCCGATGCAGCCTGAGGCGCATCCCAGGACACGGCCTTAAGATCGATGCCGCGCTTGATGAGCTTGGAGCTCAGAACGTCGATGATCTGCTTGGAGACAAAGTCGGCCGGGGCGTTGATCGTAAAGAGCTTGTCGCCCTTCGAAAGCTCGATCGTAGCGCCGGAATCCTTAAGGTCATAGCGCTGGGAAATCTCGCGCGTGGTCTGCTGGAAGGCATTGTCGACCTCCTGCATATTGACCTCGGACACGACGTCGAAGCTGGAATCTTTAGCCATGGTTAATCCTTTCGCTTACGAGCGACTTAGTAGCTGTCGTACGAATAATCGTCTGAATTGGACGTAGCCTGCCCGTCGGTGGCGGTATCGGTGCCGTCCGTGGACTGGGCGTCGGTTCCATCTGTGCTGTTGGCATCATCGGTACCGTCAGCGCTATCGCCGTCCTCGGCGTCGGTCGTCTCCTTCTTGGGAACGGTGATCGTCACGCGTGCCACGCCCGACGTCTTAGTGTCGTAGCGGACCTTTTCGCCGTTCTTGGTAACGGTGACATCGGAAGGCTTGGACGTGGTGATCTCAATCGAGGACTCGGGCGTGTATTCCTGCTCAAAGGGGCCGGTCGCCTGGGCGCCATAGACCGACTTGCCATCAACCTTGACCTCAATCCAAGCAGTCTTGCCCTTGGCAACAGAGATCTTGACCTTTGTGACTTCGTTCTCCTCCTTCTTGGCAGTCGTCTTGGCGGCGTCCGAATCGGTCGACTCGTCCGTCGTGTCATCGGTATCTTCATCCTCATCGACGGATTAGGTCTTCTTGGAAGACTTCTTAGTCGTTGTCTTGGTGGCAACGGGCGTCTCGGGCGTCGTCTCGGGCGCCGAGGAGCCGCAGCCACGCAGGAGCACCACGATGAGCACGATCAGCAGCAGCGCCACGGCACCGATACCGGCGTAAACGATACGTGGATCGAGACCGTTGTTCTGGGGAGCACGCCCACCGCCGCGGCCACGATTGGAACCACCGCGACCAGCGCCTTGGGGCATACGACCGCGGTTATTGCCGGAACGTCCGCGATAGCTACCCTGGCGCTGCATATTGCGCTGGCCCGAGCGG
>USKV01000194.1 GCA_900555355.1 uncultured Collinsella sp. | reverse complement strand
GGTTTTGACGTTTGCCCAGATAAAACCTACCAAAATAAACCTGTCCCTTTTTGGCAGGTTTTAGCTCAGCAGCATGCGGTCGTTGGCGAGCTCGCCGCCCGAGACCTCCTCGAACTTCTGCAGTAGGTCGGCGACGGTGAGCGACTTTTTCTCGTCGCCGGCCACGTCGTAGATTACATGGCCCTCGTGCATCATGATCAGACGGTTGCCCAGACGGATGGCGTCGTTCATGTTGTGCGTGACCATGAGCGTGGTCAGGTGGTTCTCGTCGACGATCTCCTCGGTCAGGTTGAGCACCTTCGATGCCGTTTTGGGGTCGAGGGCCGCGGTGTGCTCGTCGAGCAGCAACAGGCGCGGCTTGGTGAGCGTGGCCATCAGCAGGGTGAGTGCCTGGCGCTGGCCACCCGAGAGCAGGCCGACCTTGGCGTTGAGACGCGTGTCAAGACCAAGGTCCAGGCGCTTGAGCAGCTCAACGTACTCGTCCTTCTCGGCCTTGGTGACGCCCCACGAAAGACCGCGACGCTGACCGCGACGCTTGGCGAGGGCCAGATTCTCGGCAATCTGCATGTCGGCTGCGGTGCCGCGCATGGGATCCTGGAACACACGGCCCAGGTACTTGGCGCGCTGCGACTCGCTCAGACGCGAGATGTCGGTTCCGTCGAGCTCGATAACGCCCGAATCGAGCGGATACACACCGGCGATCATGTTGAGCAGCGTGGACTTGCCGGCGCCGTTGCCGCCGATCACGGTTACAAAGTCGCCGTCGTTAAGGGTGAGGTCGACGCCGGTGAGTGCGCGCTTCTCGGTGACGGTGCCCTTGTTAAAGGTCTTCTTGACGTGCGAGAGCTTAAGCATCTGCCTCATCCCCCTTCGTGTAGGAGCTGCGGAGCTTATAGCGCTCCCAAACCACGGGCACGCACAGGGCCACGGCAACGATCACGGCGGAGAGCAGCTTCATGTCATTGGCATCCATGCCCAGCTGCAGCACGATGGCACGAATGAGGAAGTACACCACGGAGCCAAAGACGGCGGAGGCAAGACGGACGCTAAACTGCGTGAGGCCGCCGGGCAGCAGACGGCCGAGCACCTCACCGATAACAATGGCGGCAAGACCGATAACGATGGCGCCGGTGCCCATGCCAATGTCAGCGTACTTCTGGCTCTGGCAGATGAGCGCACCCGAAAGGCCGATAAGGGCGTTGGAGAGCACGAGGGCGATCATCTTGGTGGAGTTGGTGTTGACGCCCAGGGCGCGGATCATGTACTCGTTGTTGCCGGTGGCACGCAGCGCCGAGCCGATCTCGGTGCCAAAGAACCAGTACAGGATGGCGACGATGGCCACGGCCAGCACAATGCCCAGGATGATGGCAACGGTGGACTGCGGTAGGCCCGTCATGTGGCTGACGGATGAGAAGATGGTGCCCTTGGCAAGGATGGGCGTGTTGGATTTGCCCATGATGCGCAGGTTGATGGACCACAGACTGATCTGCGTAAGGATTCCGGCGAGGATTGCGGGAATCTCAAAAACGGTGGTCAAGATGCCCGTGACAGCGCCCGCGATGGCGCCGGCGCACATGCCGGCCAGCACGGCGAGCAAGGGGTCGACGTTGTTGTTGACGATGAGCACGGCGCAAACGCAGCCGCCGAGGGCAAAGCTGCCGTCGCAGGTCATATCGGGGATGTCGAGCAGGCGGAACGTGATAAACACGCCAAGCACCATAATGCCCCAGAGGACACCCTGCGAAACGGCGCCCTGCAATGCAATGAGCATGCTTCATACCTCCTAGGATAGGGTGGACACGTGATTTTCCATAATAGCGGTAACAATGCATAAAAGAGCTGCGGACAGACGTTTTGTTTTACCTGAAACAAGCAGGGCGGACGCCGGTCTACAGCGCCCGCCCCTGTGGCTCAGATATTGAATAACGCGGCTAAAGCGCGAGCACGGGCTCTAGACGCATGCCGCGTATGGCATTACGCGTCCAGAGCGGAAAGGTCGATGCCCAGGGCCTCGGCCATTTCGTCGTTCTTGACGACGACCAGGTCCTTGCTCGAGAGGTGCTTGATAGGCATGTCTTCGGGCTTGGCCTCGCCCTTCAGGATCTTAACGGCCATCTCGCCCGCGGCGTAGCCCAGATCCTCGTAATTGATGGAGAGGGTGAACAGGCCGCCGGCCATGCACATGCCCTCCTCGCCAGTCACGAAGGGAAGCTTGTTCTCCTTGCAGATCTGGTCCACCTGCGAAGCGCCCGCGGCGATGGTGTTGTCGGTGGGGGAGTACAGCGCGTCGACCTTGCCCACGGCAGACTCGACAACGGACTGGATCTCGTTAGAGCTCGAGACGGTGAAGTCAGTGTACTCGAGGCCCAGCTTGTCGAGCTCCTTCTTGGCGGCCTTGATCTGGACGTCGGAGTTGGACTCGGCGGTGCAGTAGAGCAGGCCGACCTTTTTAACGTCGGGCAGGACCTTCTGCATCATCTCGAGCTGCTCGGCGACCGGGGTGAGGTCGGAAGCGCCCGTGACGTTGGTGCCGGGTTTGTCGTTGTCCTGGACCAGGCCGGAAGCGGCGTAGTCGGTGATGGCGCAGCCAACGATGGGGATATCGGCCGTGGCGCCGGCGGCAGCCTGCGCGGCGGGCGTGGCGATGGCATAAATCAGGTTGACGTTGTCGCCCACAAACTTGTCGGCAATGGACTTACACGTGGACTGGTCGTTCTGGGCGTTCTTCTGGTCGATCTTGACCTTGAGGCCGCTCTTCTTGATGGCCTTGACGAAGCCGTCGTTGGCGGCATCGAGCGCGGAGTGCTCGGTGAGCTGCAGAACGCCGATGGTGTAGTCGGAGCCGGCGGCAGCGGAGCCGGAACCAGAGTTGCCGCCGCATCCGGCGAGCGGAGCGAGCGCGAGCAGGCCAGCGGAGACAAGAAGGCTCCTGCGGCTGATGGTGATGTCCTTCATATCATTACCCCCAATATAAAAACGGCTGGAAACACTGCACTAGGAAAAAGTGCAAGTGGGACTATAGTAACGCCGATGCCCATTTTTACAACATCCTGGCGCGTTTTTTAATACTGAACCGGATGGGCGGTGCTGAGGAACGACGGACGGTAACGGGGCTTATGCTGCGGGTGCGGGGCTGTCTTCTTCGTCTAGCGCGGCAAAGAGTTTCTTGCCGTCGAGCAAACGCGTGCTGACGTTTCTCATGCGGCTGACCTCAACGGTGCGCAGGGTGTCGTCGGCGCCTCGGGTGTCGTAGACCGTTCCCAGCAGATACGAGACGCCATCGCGTTGCCTGATGGCAAAGGGCCGGACCGTCATCCGCACCACCTCGGTTTCGCCTCGGGTCAGGACGTTTGAGATATCAAAGCTGACGGTTGTTCCATGGTCGATGGCCTGTTCGATGAGCTCGCACGTGTCGATACGCTTGGCGTGCGGACGCGTTGTCTTGACGGGTGCGTCGTTGGCGGCCGGTGCCGGTTCGGGCATATCGAGATAGTCGCGAACATCGGCGCTCGCCATGGCGACCAGGTGCTGCGCCATGCTCTTTCGAATGGCTATGGGCGTCGATCGGTTACGCATGACCATGCCGTGGAGCCGTATGATCTCTTCGTCAGCAAGCGGGCGGGTGAGGAGCCGATAGCCCACGCCGCGTTTATAGTCGATTTCGTATCCGGCGTGACGAAGTGCGGATATCGAGGTATAGATGCTGCGGCGTGCCGCCGAGATGG
>USKV01000193.1 GCA_900555355.1 uncultured Collinsella sp. | reverse complement strand
GAGTGGGAGTAGGCCGATAGGGTTCTGACCTGCATTTTTGAGTGCCGCGCTGTGCCGCTGAGTTTCGTTTCGTACGACAGTCATGGCAAAGCCACCGGCGACGGCGGTGAGTAAATACGATAATCTAGCCTCCGCTCCCATGTTGGAACGGAGGCTTTTTCTTTGCCTATTTACTCCCTTTCACCTGCGATTTCGCCATTTACTCCCCGTATTTCAAGACGGCAAAGCACTGGGCGGTATTCGGAGGAATGGGAGTAAGGATTCATCCCAAATGAGTAGACGCGCGGTTTTTGTCCCCGAGGACGAAACGAGGCCGTTTCGGGGCCCGTGAAACTCAAATCGAACTCAATAGGCTTTTCGGCGGTCTCCGCACGGCGTTTCCCCAGGTCGTTAATGGGGAGTAAAGAATCTCACCGTCTCAAGGAAAACGGGAGTAATCAGGGGAAATGCCGCGGCGTGCTGTCGCGTGCCGTCATATAAGCCACCGCGTCATTTACTCCCCAGGAGCGCCGAAAATGCCTTGACATGCAATGGGGAGTAAAAACTCAGCAGACGCAGGAGCGGGCGGAGCTCACCGCCTAGCCTGGCGTCCTGATTCGGTTGCGCTGGTTGCGAAATGCGGGGAGCCGCTACAGCGAGGCTTTCCAGCCCTCGTATTCGTCGGCGTCGATCTCGCCGTTCTCGAGCTGCGCGCGCTTCTCGGCCCACAGCTCGATCGCCATCGCGGCTTTGGGAGCGTGCGGCGCCTTGGGGTTCAGGGAGAGGCCCGAGCCGTCGGCTGCGGGAACGATGCCGAAGGAGTCCTCGAGCCGCACGAGCAGCGACATGAGGTCGCCCGCGGTCTCGACGCCGTAATCCTTGAGGGCGTTGACGGACACGCCGAGCGCCGCGGAGATGGACTCGAGCAGCTCGGGCTTGACGGCGCGGATGCCGCTCTCGTAATGGCGCACGGCCCCCTCGGTCAGACCGACCGCCTCGGCGAGCTGCGCCTGCGTCATGCCGCGCGACTTGCGGTACCGCCTTATGTTCTCGCCTACGGACATGCGCCCTCCTCCTGGAATTACGTACCCGCACATCTTATCAGCGTACGCAAATGTACGCAATTCTATTGACAGTACGGATGCGTACGTTTACTCTCAATCTGTAAACCGTACATATACGTACGCTGTTGATTGGAGGAGCCATGGACGAGAAGGTGGCGAAGACGCCGAGGCCTCACATGCTAGACGCCGACGAGGTCGCGGAGCTGCTGAGGATCAAGAAAGGCAGCGCCTACGAGGTGATCAGGAGGATAAACGCCGAGCAGGAGGCGCGCGGGCGCGTGGTTATCCGCGGGCGCGTCCGAAGCGACGTCTTCGACGCACTGTACTTCCCGGAGGTGGACTGACATGCCCGTGTACAAGGATGACAACAACGGCACGTTCTACGTGCAGTGCTACTACCGCGACGCCCGCGGCTCGAAGCGCCACAAGACGAAGCGCGGCTTCTCCTCCGAGGTGGAGGCCGCAGTGTGGGAGAGCCAGTTCAAGAGCCTTAACGGCGGGGCCATGGACATGACGTTCTCCGAGTTCGTCGAGGTGTACGCCTCCGAGGTGAAGCCGCGCATACGCGAGCACACGTGGATCACCAAGGAGTACATCATCAACGACAAGCTCGTGCCGTTCTTCGGGGACATGCGCATGTGCGACGTGAGGCCGATCGACGTCATCAGGTGGCAAAACGAGCTCACCGAGCACCGGGACGCCGACGGGAAGCCCTGGGCACCGACGTACCTGCGCACAGTGAACAACCAGCTCAACGCCATCTTCAACCACGCCGAGCGCTACTACGGCCTCACCGACAACCCGGTGCGCAGGGTCGACAAGATAGGGTCGAAGAAGGGCGGCGAGATGCAGTTCTGGACCAAGGACGAGTACCTGAGGTTCAGCGAGGCCATCATGGACAAGCCTCTCTCGTTCCACGCCTTCGAGCTGCTCTACTGGACGGGCATCCGCTGCGGCGAGCTCCTGGCGCTCACGCCGTCCGACTTCATGCTGGAGAGCTCGCGGCTGCGCATCAACAAGTCGTACCAGAGCCTCCACGGCATGGACACCGTGACCGACCCCAAGACGCCCAAGTCGGTGCGCACGATCGTCATGCCCGCCTTCCTGCGCGACGAGATGGCGGACTTCATCGAGATGCGCGACGACGTCGCCCCCGACGAGCGCCTGTTCGCCGTGACCAAGCACTTCCTGGCCCATGAGATGGAGCGCGGGTGCAAGGCGTCTGGCGTGAAGCGCATCCGCATACACGACATACGCCACAGCCATGTGAGCCTGCTGATCGAGATGGGGTTCTCCGCGCTTGCCATCGCCGAGCGCATGGGCCACGAGGCGGTTGACATCACCTACCGCTACGCGCACCTGTTCCCCACGAAGCAGGACGAGATGGCCGCCGCGCTCGACGGGGCGAGGGGGTAAGAAGGATGCCGTGCGAGAACAGCGCCCGCAAGCGCAGCAAGACGATGGCGTTCCGCTGTACGCCCGAGGAGCACAAGCTCATATGCGAGATGGCAGCTTGGAGCGGCATGAGCAGGCAGGACTACATCATCGCCAAGCTGACCGATACCAAGGTCGAGGTGAAGCCCTCTGTGAGCGTTCAGAAGGCGCTGAAGGACACGATGACGGAGTTGGCCAAGGAGGTCCGGCTGGCGGCCTCCTACGGCGAGCTGAGCGAGTCCCTGCAGCAGAGGATCGAGCTCGTGATGAGGTTCTTCCTGGCGCTCGGCGAGGGGGTTGAGGCACCAGTGACGGAAGCGCCACCGCAAACCTCGCATTTGGAAGAGCCGACAACATCCGTCATGGATGCGGGCTCCGACACCGCAAGCATCTTCGAGATGGGGCGCATGTAAGGTTTAACGCCAGACCTCCAACGCCTTGTCCGCAAGCCATTCGGCGCGATCGGCGATATCGCCCTCGTCCCAAGACTCCTTCTCCAGGGCGCCGGCCATGGTCGCAAGGCCGGCGGCGCAGAGGGCAAGACCGTCCTTGTATCCCTTTCCCTGCTTCTTGGTGGGCCAATCGGCATCGCGGATGGAGGCGTTAAGGGAATGCGTGATGATGGCGAGGTTGCCGAGCGTGAGGAGCTTCCTGTCCCTTCGCGTGGCAGCCTCATCGTCGAGGGCTCCCCATTTGTTGCGCCACTTCTTGGGCATCATGTGTTCGAGGGTGTACTGGTTGAACCCGAGCAGGGCCGTGCTGCTCATGTCTGGGCGAATGGCGCTTTCCAGCAGATAGAGAACGCCCTTGGACTGAAGGTTGTACAGACACGATTCCTCGAACGCCCTTCGAACCTCGTCATCGCCGGGCATGTACGTCGTCGCCTCTTCGTTGGCTTCAAGAGCCTTCCTCAGCGTCTCCGCGTCCTTCACCTCGTTCAGGATCAGCGAGGTGAACAGCCTGTTGTAGTTCTTCGTGGTCGCCTGAACCAGCGTTCGGCGGACGATGTAGCTCTCAAGCAGGGCGAAGACCTCGGATTCCTCGCCCGAAGACTCCGCGTTCTTGCGAACGTAGAGCACGTACGGGATGAGCGTCGAGTTCTTGAGGCCGAATATCAGCACGTTCAGGCGCTCGACGCCGGGAGCGGAGGGGATGTCCGCGTCGCAGTAGCCGGGGTCGAACGTGGACTCGAACACCTCGTGATTTTATCAATGATATTTCGCAATAGCCAGCAATGAACGCTTGCATTGCGCAA
>USKV01000192.1 GCA_900555355.1 uncultured Collinsella sp. | reverse complement strand
CGCATTCTTTCGCTGAACTTCTTTCACGATCTACCCAAGATCATGCTGGGCTGCGCCCTGGCAGCTATCGCGACGGACCTGTTTTTGATCCCCAACGGCCTTGCCGCCGGCGGCGTTACGGGTCTCGCCACGATTATCCAAGCGGTCGGTGCGTCTCATGGCGTCTCGCTGCCTGTCGGTATTCAAACCATTGTGATGAACGCCTTGCTGCTGTTGGTGGTTATGCGCGAGGGTGGCATGTTCTACGTGGTACAGACGGCGACGGGCTTTGTGCTGCTGGGCTTTTTCACCGACCTGTTCGCTCCGTTTGTGGCGCCGCTGGCACATGCCGATCTGATGCTGCCCGCTATGTGGGGCGGCATTATCACGGGCATCGGCTACGGCATGGTGCTGCGCGCCGGTGCCAACACTGGCGGCTCAGACACCATCGGTCAGATCATCTCGCGCAATACGTCGCTACCGGTGGGTTCCACCGTCATGGCGATCGACGTTGCCGTGTGCGCGCTCTCGGCCCCGGTATTCTCGGTCGAAAACGCGCTGTATGCAGGCCTTTCGATGGTCATTAGCGGTTATGTGATCGATGCTGTGGTCGATGGCGGCAATAAGCGCCGTATGGTACTTATCATCTCGGAGAATTTTCCCGATATCGCGGCCGACATCATGTATGGTCTGGGACGCGGCTGCACCAAATTAAAGGCGACTGGTATGTATTCGGGCGTCGAGAAGCCGGTGATCATGGTGATCGTTAGCCGTCGAGAGCTCAACACCCTCAAAACGATCGTGCGTGAGCGCGATCCTCGCGCCATTGTGACGGTCGCCGACGTTACGGAAGCCTTCGGTGAGGGATTCAAGGATATTAACGCGTAGGGCCGACTACGTTCCATCCAAAAGACGTTCACATTGGTAAACCGTTTCATCAGCGATTCTGCCTGCTCAATTGTTCAAATAATGATAAATACTCTGGTAAAGCCATCGGTTTCCAGCATAATGAATGACGTACGTGCATTGCGGCTGTGTTGGGATTACCTTCGGTGCCGTGCGCATCTTGTCTTAAGAGGATGAAAGGAAGGCACAATGAGCGACGAAGAGCTCAAAAAGGTTGCCAACGAGGTAAGGAAGGGCATCGTCACCGGCGTGCACGCTGCCAAGTCCGGCCATCCGGGCGGTTCGCTCGGCGCTGCCGACATCATGACCTATTTGTACTTTGAGGAAATGAACGTCGACCCGGCCGATCCCCGCAAGGCCGATCGCGACCGCTTTGTGCTTTCCAAGGGCCATTGCGCTCCGGGCCTGTACGCCGTGCTCGCCGAGCGCGGGTTCTTCCCCAAGGAGGATCTCGAGACGCTGCGCCACATCGGCAGCCACCTGCAGGGTCACCCCAACATGAACGACACCCCGGGCGTCGACATGTCCACTGGCTCGCTCGGCCAGGGCATTTCCGCCGCCGTGGGCATGGCCGTTGCCGCTAAGCACTGGGGCGATACTTACCGCACGTACGCCCTGCTGGGCGATGGTGAGAGCGAGGAAGGCCAGGTCTGGGAGGCCGCCATGTTTGCCGGCAACCAGCAGCTCGACAACCTCTGCGTGATCGTCGACCACAACGGTCTGCAGATCGATGGCCCCGTCGAGGAGGTCAACGACCCCATGCCGCTCGCCGACAAGTTCCGCGCCTTTAAGTTCCATGTGGTGGAGCTCGCCGACGGTAACGACTTCGATCAGATCCGCGCCGCCTTTGCCGAGGCCCGCGCCACCAAGGGTCAGCCGACCGCCATTATCGCCGAGACCACAAAGGGCAAGGGCGTCTCCTTTATGGAGAACCAGGTTGGTTGGCACGGCAAGGCCCCCAACGATGAACAGTTTGAGCAGGCCATGGCAGAGCTCACGGCCGCCGGAGAGGAGCTCTAGGATGGCAGACGTCAAGAAAATCGCCACGCGCGTAAGCTACGGCGAGGCCCTCGTCGAGCTCGCCAACGAGCACGATGACTTTGTGGTCCTCGACGCCGACCTGGCCGCCGCCACGCAGACTGGCAAGTTCAAGGCAGCCTGCCCCGACCGCTTCTTCGATGTGGGCATTGCCGAGAGCAACCTGATGGGTGTTGCCGCCGGTATCGCAACCACCGGCCGCGTTGCCTTCGCGAGCACCTTTGCCATGTTTGCCGCCGGCCGCGCCTTTGAGCAGGTCCGCAATTCCATCGGCTACCCGCACCTTAACGTTAAGATCGGTGCTACGCACGCCGGTATCTCGGTGGGCGAGGACGGCGCCACGCACCAGTGCTGCGAGGATATCGCCCTTATGCGCGTTATCCCCGGCATGACCGTGATCGTTCCCGCTGACGACGTAGAAGCCCGCGCCGTGACGCGCGCCGCCTACGAGTGCGACGGCCCTGTGTACATGCGCTTTGCCCGTCTGGCCTCGCCGGTCATTAATGACCCCGAGACCTACAAGTTTGAACTGGGCAAGGGCATCATCATGCGCGAGGGCGCCGACGTTACCATCATTGCCTGCGGCCTGATGGTCGGCGAGGCCCTCGAGGCTGCCGAGCAGCTTGCTGCCGAGGGTATCGACGCCGAGGTCATCAACATGCACACCATTAAGCCCATCGACGCTGACCTGATCGTCAAGAGCGCCACCAAGACCGGTCGCGTCGTGACCGTCGAGGAGCACTCCGTGATCGGCGGCCTGGGCAGCGCCGTTGCCGATGTCCTGTGCGAGCAGTGCCCGACGCCGCTCAAGAAGATCGGCGTCAACGACACGTTCGGCGAGTCCGGTCCGGGTGCCGAGCTCCTGCACAGGTACGGCCTGGACGCCGCCAACATCGTGGCGACCACCAAGGAGTTCCTGGCATAAGGCAATACGAGGCAAAGTATCGCGTCGACAACCGCAAACAAGCCAGAACAGGGGCGTCCTCAAAGAGGGCGCCCCTGTTTATGCTGAATTTAAATTAGAGTCCTGCCAAGCAAAGTTCCCATTGGGGAAACGGGCCCATCCCAACAAAGTGCAATTCAGACCCTTCCAACTTTGTATGCGCAGCATCTCAAGTTGGTGCGTCGGCCCCATAGTAGCCGCAGGCCGGACACAGGGTTACTCTCCAAATCTTTCCGCAGGACGGAGGAGCCCCTGCCGCGCGAAGCGCGCAGCGGGGGCTCCGACATGTCCGAGGACGATTTGGAGAGTAACCCTGCGCCCGGCCGGTGGGATCCCAAAGCCCGCCATGCTTCTTATGTGCAGCAAAGGCAATGCTGCTAAAATACAAAGCGCTCATGTAGTTTAAACGCACGACGATAAGGAGCACCAGTGGGTAACCACTTCCGTACCTCCGGTGCGGGCGATGATGCCCCCAAGACGCAGACAGGCGTCCAGGGCAGTCGTTTCGCCACTCCGGATTCAGAGGGCCAGCCTGTTGCTCAGGCCCCCACTCAGCCGGCAGATCAGGCACAGCCGGCGGCAGATCCCTTTGCCTACAACCCCAACAACGATGTTGCGCTTTCCGGCACGGCGGGCTTTGAGCCCGTTCAGGCGGTGACCGCCCGCGTGGCTCAGCCTCAGACGAGCGCTGCCACTCCGCAGCCCACCATAGCCGGCATCCCCGATCCCATGGCCCCTGCGGCTCCCGCGCCGCAGGCAGCCCCGCAGCCGAAGGTCACAGCACCGCAGCCTGTCCAGACTGCCCCGCAGCCCGCTGCTGCCCCTGCGCCAAAGCACAAACGGACCGCTCCGGCCAACAGCTACAAGGAGG
>USKV01000191.1 GCA_900555355.1 uncultured Collinsella sp. | reverse complement strand
AAACATGCCCAGCAGCGACAGGCCAATAGGCCAGTACCAAGCGAGGATGACGCCCAGACCAACCGCGATACCCTTGCCGCCGTGGAAGTTGAGATAGGGCGAGAAGATATGGCCCCACACGGCTGCCAGGCAGATGACGCCGAGCATCCAGTCGCCGGCGGCGCCGGGGGCCATAATGCTCACGGGGAAGCCATAGCCCAAGTCGGCAATGAGCGGACGCGCGATAAGGACGCAGATGGCGCCCTTAAGGCAGTCGAGCAGCAGCGTGAGCGCGGCCACCTTGGGGCCGGCTACGCGCAGGGCGTTGGTGGTGCCGATGTTGCCGGAGCCCGCCTTGCGAATGTCGGTGTGGTTGAACACGCGGCCCAGGATCAGACCAAACGGAATCGCCCCGATAAAGAACGAGACCACGGCGCAGATGGCGGTCAGCAGAATCGGATTATGCATCCTTTTGCTCCTTCTTCCTAAAGAAGAGTCGAATGGGCGTGCCGGCAAAATCGAAGGTCGAGCGCATGCGGTTCTCGATGTAGCGCTGATAGGTGTCGTTGACCAGATCGCTGTGGTTGACGAAGAACGTGAACGTTGGCGGGTTGACGCCCGTCTGGGTCACGTAGTGCATGCGCAGGCGGCGCTTGCCGTCCACCACGGTATGACCGAACTCGCGCAGGTCGGTGAGAAACGTGTTGAGGCGCGAGGTGCTGATCTTTTGCGAGCGCGTCTTTTCGGCCGCGTCGACCATCGACCAGATCTTCTCGACGCTACGGCCGGTCAGGGCTGAGATGCGCAGGTACTGGGCCCAGGGAGCCATGACGCCCAGACGGCGGTCGACGGTCTCCATGCAGGCCTCGCGCTTGCGGTCATCGTCGAGCAGGTCCCACTTGTTGAGCAGCACCACGATGGCGCAGCCGCGCTCGATGGCAAGACCCATGACCTTCTGGTCCTGCTCGGTGACGCCCACGGAGGCATCGACGACGAGCAGCGCCACGTCGGCGCGGTCGATGGCACGCAGGCCGCGGACCATGGAGTAGTACTCGATGTTCTCGTACACGGTGCTCTTCTTGCGAATGCCCGCGGTGTCGACCATGCGGTAGTGCTTGCCGTCGCGCTCGACGACGGTATCGATGGCATCACGCGTGGTGCCGGCGATGTTCGAAACGATGGAGCGGTCGGCACCCAGGATGCGGTTGAACAGCGACGACTTACCGGCGTTGGGGCGGCCGATGATGGCGACGTTCAGCGCATCGGGGAACTCGTCGGCGACCTCGTCCTCTTCCTCCGGAAGCAGGGCCACGATGTCATCGAGCAGGTCGCCCGTGCCATGACCATGCAGGGCCGAGAGCGGCGTAGGCTCACCGATGCCGAGCGAATAGAACTCCCAGATGTTGTCATTCTCACGATCGGGGTTATCGAGCTTGTTCACCAGCAGAAAGACCGGCTTGTCGCATCGCTTGAGCATACGGGCGACCGACTCGTCCTCCTCGGTGACGCCGGTGCGGCCGTCGACCACAAACAGGATGACGGCGGCTTCCTCGGCGGCGGCGAGGGCCTGGTCGCGGATGGACGTGGCAAAGACGTCGTCGCTCTTGAGCGGCTCGATGCCGCCTGTGTCGACGATGGTGAACTCGCGGCCGTTCCAATCGGCCGTGTGATACGAGCGGTCGCGCGTGACGCCGCGAGACTCGTGGACGATGGCGTCCGAAGTTTGGGCCAGGCGGTTAACGAGCGTGGACTTGCCCACGTTGGGGCGTCCGACGACGGCGACGATAGGTTTCATCTGCTCTCCTTTAATGGATAGGGTCAGCGGAATTAGTAGAGTCGGCAGGCACAATGCCAAGGATGTGCTCCAGGGTATCGAGCAGCTCATGCGGCATGGTCGACACCACATGAACCTCGGCGCCGCGACTGGTAAGGCTTGCGAGTAAATCGTCACGATGATACTCGTCAAGCGTCATGCCGTCAGCGTTGAACATGAGCTTAGGCACAAAGAGCATAACCCCCGAGAGGTCCTGCGGCAGCTGCTCCAGAATGTCGCAGGCGACGATGAGGCCGGTCACGTCCACGTTGCCGCCAAAGTAGCGGTTCTTGATGGCCGTGACAGTGCCGGCGAGCCCCTGCGGCGATTCCACGAAACGTGCCACGGTGTCGCGTGCGCTGGCGCCCGAGAGGCACAGCAGGTGTTGGCTGCGGGCGGCGATGGCCTCGCGGACGCGACGCAGGCGCTCGGCGTCGGCGGCAAGCACGTCGTCGGTCTCGTCCAGATACGAGCGGATCATGCCGATGCCGTCGTAGTACTGCGGGTAACCGTCGTAAAAGTCTGCCTCGGGAGGATCGATGCCGGCGTCCAGATAGAACTCGTCGCTCATCTGGAAGGTGTGGCGGCCAAAACGCTCGAAGGCGCGGTCCTGGTAGGGACGGATCATGGCAATGGTCTCGCGCGCCAGTTCGGGCTTGTCGCTGTATGACCAGCTAAAGCGGTTCTGATGCTTGGTAAAACCGAGCGGCACAATGCCCAGGCTTGTGATTTGCTCGTGCTCCTCGCAAAAGCGCAGGGTCTTTTCCAGCTCCTCGCCGTCGTTCATGCCGGGGCACAACACGATCTGCGCGTGAATCTCGATGCCGGCGGCCATGATGGCCTCGAGTACGTCCATGCCGCGCTGGGCGTTGCGGCCCATCATACGACGGCGGACGTCGGGGCTCACGGCATGGACCGACACGTTCATAGGGCTCA
The DNA here is from genome assembly GCA_900555355.1 of uncultured Collinsella sp. Classification (GTDB taxonomy): domain Bacteria; phylum Actinomycetota; class Coriobacteriia; order Coriobacteriales; family Coriobacteriaceae; genus Collinsella. The sequence goes on along the minus strand of USKV01000191.1, from coordinate 1,011 downwards.
TGTTGCGTTGGATGACGTTTTGCACGTCCTCGTCGGTGAGGTTCGTGAGCGTGACGAAGTTGCCCTGCAAAAAGCTCAGGCGGTAGTCGTCGTCGCGAATATAGAGCGTGGAGCGGCCGCCCTTGGGCAGCATCGTCATAAAGCAGAACACACAGGCGTTGACGCAGGTACGCATGCCGTCAAAGATGGGGCCGTCGAACTCAAGGCCCCAATCCTCGCCGGGAAAACGGTCGAGCTCCACGGGGGTGACGGTGCCGTCGCGCGGGTCGAAAACCTCGAGGTCGACGGTGTCGTCGTCGGCCTCCCAGAGCCACACGATCATGTCGGTGAGCGCCTCACCGTTGACCGTGAGCACGCGCATGCCCGGCTCGATACCCACATCCCACGCGGGCGATTCGGGACGCACGTTCTTTACGAGCGCGCCCTCACCCGGCTCGGGGTCGCGGCTGCGCCCGTAATCGGCCACCTCGGCGGCGTATGCGGGTACGGTCTGGTCCATGATTAGCGGCAAAGCTCCTTGATGCGCTCGACGGCGCGCTCGATGTGTTCTTGCGGGGTGGAGGCTCCGGCGGTGATGCCGATGTGGTGAGCGTCGGTAAACCAAGCGGTCTCAAGCTCTGAAGCTTCCTCGATGTGATGCGTGCGCTCGCAGGCGTCTGCGCAAATCTGCGCCAGGCGGCGGGTGTTGCCCGAGTTCTTGCCGCCCACGACGACCATGCAGTCGCAGCGGTTGGCAAGTGTGGCTGCTGCCTGTTGACGCTCACTCGTGGCGGCGCAGATGGTGTTGATCACACGCAGCTCCTGCACGCGCGGGGTGATAGCTGCCACGACCTCGGCGAGGTTCTGCGCGGTCTGGGTGGTCTGCACGACGAGGCCTACCTTGCCCTTGAACGACAAGGCGTTGGCGTCGGCGGCACAGCTCACGACCAGCGCATCAGTGCCGGCGTGGCCCAGGATGCCCTCCACCTCAGGGTGACCTGGCTCGCCTACGACCACCACGCGGTAGCCCTC
>USKV01000190.1 GCA_900555355.1 uncultured Collinsella sp. | reverse complement strand
GTACGTGTAGCCACGACCTGGCCAACTTGTCGCCGATGCTGCTGGAGAACCCCGCGCGCGCCCGCCGCTGCTGCTTTGCGACTGACGACCGCGCCCCTTCCGATGCGCTTGCGACTGGCATGATCGACAATGCCTGCCGCGTGGCGATTGAGGCCGGTATCGACCCCGTGGTCGCTATCTCTATGGCGTCCCTCTCCACGGCCGAGGCGTTTGGCCTGGATCACGGCTGCCGCGACCCGCACGAGCTGCGTGGTGCGATTGCCCCGGGCAAGCGCGCCGACCTGCTGGTGCTTAATGACCTGACGTTCGCCACGGCTCCGCATCGCGTATATGCCGCCGGTGCTCTGGTGGCGCAGGACGGCACCTTTGTGGGCGAGATCGCACCCGAGATGGCTGAGGTTGCGGCGCTTGCCGATGAGCTTCGCGCCTCCGTTAAGCTGCCGAAGCTTTCGCTCGACGTGTTTGACTATGCCTTTAAGCCGGGCGAGGCCGTTATCGATGTCATCCCGGGTATGGCTATCACGGGTATGGTTCGCCCCGAGAGTGCCGAGGGCCTGCGCCGCATTATGCTGATCGAGCGCCACGGCCGCGGCGTGTCGCTGCAGGCCGAGGGCGCCGACGGTGATGGCCCTGCGGGCCTGGGTCTTGTTGGCAAGCACATTGGTCGCGGCTGGGTGCGTGGCTTTACCATTACGGGCGGTGCCATCGCCTCGACGATCGGCCACGACTCGCACAACGTGTGCGTGGTGGGCGACAATGCGGCGGATATGATGGCTGCCGTTGAGGCCGTGGGCCAGGGCGGCCACGTGCTGGTGCGCAACGGTGAGGTCGTGGCGCGTATTCCGCTGGCGCTCGGTGGCCTGATGAGCGAAGGCACGGCCGAGGATGTCGCCGCGCAGCACGACGACTTTATGGTCAAGGCGCGCGCCATGGGTATCGAGCCGCCGCTCGACCCCATCATGGGCATCATTTTCCTGCCCCTGCCGGTAATCCCGACGCTCCGCATCCGCCCCGAGGGCATGTTCGACGTCACCACCTTCACCTACGCCGACTAGTCATTGGGGACGTTCTTAAACGACTAGTCGTTGGGGACACTCTTTGGCGTGTTGCTTGGCGCTGCGACCGTGGGGCTTCTGGTGAGCGTGAGCTATTTGCTAGGTCCTTGTAACGTTTACGCCCGCAGAGTCTTATCTGAGCTCCCTTTGGGTACGTTGGAATCGGATACACGTTCGATTCCAACAAGCCCGAAGGGAGCTTTTCTATGTTTAAACTGATTGCATCCGATATGGACGGCACACTGCTTGACGAAAACGGCCAGGTGCCTCCCGAGACCTACGAACTGATTCTGGCGCTACACGAGCATGGCGTGCATTTCGCCGCATCGTCAGGTCGTCGCTACGATCGCCTGTGCGAGTTCTTTGCGCCCGTTCGCGACAAGATGGACTTTGTCGCCGCTAACGGCGCCCAAGTCTACGCCGACGGTAAGATGGTAGACCGTGAGGTGTATTCCCACCTAGCGATTCGAAGGCTCGCCCAAGCCGTCAGGACGTTTCCCAATCTGCATCTTGCGCTCTTTGACCGAACCAAGTCCTTCCTGCTCGATGACGAGTGCAAGTTCGTGCGTGAGGTCGATAAGGACCTTCCCAATGCCGAGCGTATTTGGGAGCTGCCCGATCCCAGCGTAAATATCATCAAAGCGAGTATCTTTTGCGACGACAGTGCGGTTATGGACAGTGCGTACGTGCTACAGCGCGAACTTGGTCAGCTCTTTACTTTTGCGCCTTCGGGCAACGCGTGGATCGATGCCATGCAGCCCGGTGTGTCGAAGGCCTCGGGTATCGCGCAGCTCGCGGAGCATTACGGCATTGGTCGCGACGAGGTCATGGCGTTTGGCGACTCGATGAACGACTACGAGATCATTCGCTTTGTCGGCACGGGCTGCGCGATGGAAAACGCGCGCCCCGCGCTTAAAGCGGTGGCCGATCGCGTGGTGGGTTGTAACCGCGACCACGCCGTCCAGCAGGAGCTCCGTCGCGTACTGGAGAGTCTCTCCTAATCCGGCAGATGGGGACGTTCCTTTTAATATGAGCAGGACATTGTCAATAGGCAAAACCGGGCCTGGCCCAGGTTTTCTGGGTCAGGCCCTTCCCCTATCTCAACCCTCCTGCGGCGACCTCGGCGTGTCTCTCCGACGCTCGTCTTTGCAGTTTAATATCCGCCCGTGGCGCATCTCTGCGCTGGGCAATCCGTTGCTACGGCTGGGGTTACCTCGGTCGATTCGACAGTCTCGTGTCGCGGGTGGCGCCTTGGGCGCTCGCAGAAAAAGAGCCTGGGGTTCGCCCCAACGGCCTCGGATCAGACCGCAGGATGGGATGGATCGCGCTATGCCGGCGCGGCCTTCCCGAAGGCTAGCCGTTCTCGACCATGCGGCCCACCGCCCAGCACCAGCACGCGAGCTCGCGGGCGGTCGCGACGTTGGCCTTGTTCTTGTGGACGCCGCGCCCCAGCATCTCCTCGCGCCTCTTCACGAGCCTTCGGATGCCCTTGGCCGCGTGCCTTCTCGCCGCGGGGTCGGGTGCCTGGCCCTTGGCCAGGTCCTTCGGATGCGGGCTGGCGCTTATGTAGTGCCACGCGGCCTCGACGAGAACCCTTCTCAGGTGCTTGTTGCCGGCCTTGGTGATGCCGCCTTGCCTCGCGCTCTCCCCGCTGGAGTGCTCGGAGGGGGTGAGCCCGAGCCAAGCGGCGAACGACCTGGCGTTCTTGAACCTGGAGAACTCGCCGGCCTCGAACACGATGTCGGCGGCCGTCATGGCGTCGACGCCCTTCAGGCAGCGCAGCGAGTCGACCCTCTTCTTCCATCGGGGCTTGGACGCCTCTGCCTCGACCAGCTTCTCCAGCCTCTTCTTGTCCTCCATCGCCTGCCTGACGGCATCGATGTAGTAGGCGAGCACTTCGTCGTCGGCCTTCTCGGGAAACTCGATCGACCTTATCCACGCCCAGTGCGCGGCGGTCCAGTTGCCCTTCCTGCGCCCGGTCGGGGTGGTCTCGCTGAACGCGTATCCGTGCCGCATCAGGAACTTCGACAGCCGCTGCTTGCAGCGCTTCAGGTCCTCGCGCGCGTCGTCCAGCGCGCGCACCAGGTCGCGCGCCGCCTCGCACTCGTCGTCGGGCACGCATACCTCCACGACGTTGCCTACCGACAGCATGCGCGCCAGGAACTCCGCGTCGTTGCGGTCGTTCTTCCTCTTGCGGTCAGCCGATGGCTTGATCATCTTCGAGACCGCGCCGACGACGCAGTCGACGCCCAGCGCCGTGAGCTTCTTCTGCAGGTCGAACCCAGTCACGCCCGACTCGTAGACGCACTTCGCGGCAGGGTCGAGGGATCCCACCCATTCTGCGACGGCCGCCGCGTCGTAGGCGAAAGTGGCCGAGCGGACCTCGCCGGTCATCGCGTCGAGGGCGACGGCCTTTATGGATCGCGCGTGCACGTCGAGGCCGACGAAGGTGGTAGTATTCAACATGAGAGAGCCCCTTTCCATGCTTGTGGCGTGGCCGCCACTTTTGAATTAGACACTCACATTGTCGGCCTAATCCACGGATTCGCATGCAGCAGGGGCTCTCAATGTTTTCATGTCCTGCTCATATCGTCTCTGCCGACAGTGGGGGACGGTCCTTGCAGCTTTTTGCGAAGAGTGTCCCCAGTGACTAGTCGTTTAAGAACGTCCATTACAGTCGAATTTGTCAGCC
>USKV01000189.1 GCA_900555355.1 uncultured Collinsella sp. | reverse complement strand
TGCCGTTCAGCTTTGGCGGCATTGACCTTCTGGTCATGCCGCCGAAGCTGAACGGCAGATTGCCCGCCAGATGGCTTCGCAGCGTCGGCCGGTTACGCGGTTTGGTAAAACCGCGTAACCCTACAGCTCCGTTACTTCAACGTTGTTGTAGATCTCGTCCCAGCGGTCCATGACCAGGTGACCGGTCTTGGGATCCATAGCGTTGAGCTTGCCGCAGGTATTGGCGGTCTTGAGCACCGTGACGTCGTCGGCACCAGCAGCAATGGCATGTGCAAAGCCGGCGATGGTCGAGTCACCGGAACCCGTCGCGTTCACAGCCGCAATCGCAGGCGTCTTGGCGCGGAACGCGCGACCCTCATGGAAGCCCACCGAACCGGCAGCACCCATCGAGACAACAACCCAGGGAATACCGGCAAAGCGTCCATCGGCGGCAAGCGCCTCGCGCAGGGCATCGACATCGTCGGTCGTAAAGGACGTACCCAGCAGGCCGTTAATCTCGGTCAGGTTGGGCTTTACGAGCTCAGGCTTAGCGTCGGACTCCAGCGCGGCCTCCAGCGATGCACCCGAGGTATCGAGCAGCACCTTGGCGCCCGCCTCCTCGGCGATCTTGACGAGCTCGGCATAGTAGCCGGCATCGACGCCACGCGGCAGCGAGCCCGAAAGCGTCACAACGTCCGCCTTCGCTGCAAGCTCGGCGAACTTGGCCGTAAAGGCCTCGAGCTCGGCCGGGGCGATCTGCGGGCCGCTCTCCAGCAGCTCGGTCTGATTACCCTCGTGCAGGATATTCAGGCAGATGCGCGTCTCACCGGCAATAGGCACAAAGTCGTTCTTGACGCCGTCGGCATCCATAAGCTCGGCCATATAGGCACCCATGTGGCCGCCGAGCAGGCCGGTCGCGAGCACGTCGTCACCCAGCTGCAGCAGCACGCGACTCACGTTGAGGCCCTTGCCGCCAGCGGTCTTTTCGGGTGTCACACGGTTAACATCGTCGATGATCAGCTTGTCGAGCTGATAGCGCGTATCAATCGACGGGTTCATGGTAACGGTCAGAATCATGTTGAACTCCTGTTCCGGGGCGGCATAACCCGCCCCAAACATACGATAGCTCGTTAAAGGATCTCGATCTCAAAGCCGCGGGTAACAGTCTCCCCCGGCTTAGCCACCAGACAGCCACGCTTGTGCTCCAGGATATCGTCCTCGTCGGAGCAGGTGGACAGGCCGCCCCACGGTTCCACGGCCACAAAGTCGCCCTCGGGCTTGCTCCACACAATCAGGTATGGCATATCGGGGAACGTCAGGCGCACGCCCTTGTCCTCGGTTTTCTTGGTAAGCGTAACCACGTGGCTCTCGAGCACGTCAAAGATGGTCTCTGCGAAGTCAAAGAGTTCGTGGGTCAGCGGCAGGTCATGGCCAACCATCGGGTTCTTGCTGCGATGCTCAACATCAATCAGGCCCGTCGAGGGAACGGCAGTACAGAGCTCGGCGGCCTCGCGCTGCTCAAAACGGAGCTCGTAGTCGTCGTAGGACTCGCCCTCGTCAAGCGGGCACTTAAAGCCAGGGTGACCGCCCACAAAGAACGGCATGTCCTCGGTGCCCTCATTGGTCACCTCGTACGACACGGCCACCTTTTCCGAATCGATCGTGTAACGAGCAACGATCTTAAACGGATACGGGTACTGCTCGAGCAACTCGGCATGGTCGGCAGAGCTTAGGCTCAGCGCAACCATGTTGTCACTCTGCTTCTCGAGCTTCCACTCCTGCTTGCGGGCAAAACCATGGCGGGCGAGCTTGACCTCGCGACCACCCATAGTCATCGCGCGACCGTCACGAAGGCCGCCGCAGATCGGGAAGCAAATGGGTGCCTGGCCCGACCAGACCGAAGAATCACCCTACCACAGGTACTCACGGCCGTTGGCCGCAATAGAAGTGAACGACCCGCCCGCCGTGCTCAGTGCTACGCGGATAGAACCGTTATCAAGAACAAACTCCATAGGAGCCTTCCCTTTCTTACGACAGCCCGCCAAGTCAATAGGGCCGATAGAAAACCGGCCCGCGCCCCCTCACAGAAACGCGAGCCGTCAACGGACTAGTAAATTACGCCGGATACCCGCTAATCATGGTATTCGCCGCGGTCCCACTTCTCCAGGAACTCGTCAAAGAAGTGCGGGTCAGCCTGAGCCTCGGCGTCGGCCTTGTTGCAGGCATCGATCTTGGCGATCAGGGCATCGTGCTCGGGGGTCTTCTCGTAGGGCTCCTCCAGGAAGGCAAGCATAATGTCGGCCATCAGGAACTCGCCGGTGATCTTGCCGCCAAAGCCCACGATGTTGGCGTTGAGCTCGCGACGGGCATACAGGGCAGAGGTCATGTCGCGGACCAGGGCGCAGCGGGCGCCGGGAACCTTGTTGACGGCGTTGGTGATGCCGATGCCGGTGCCGCACAGGGCCACGCCAAAGTCGGCCTTGCCGCTGGCAACAGCCTCGCCCACGGCCTTACCGTAGATGGGATAGTGCGTACGGGTGTGGCTGTAGGTGCCGCAGTCGAGCACCTTGTAGCCAGCCTGCTCCAGGCGGTCGGCCAGATAGATCTTCTCGTCCGTAACGATATGGTCGCAACCGATTGCGATGGTCTTCTTCATCAGAACGTCCTTTCGTCTGAATTCACAAGTTGAGGTAGAAGTTCGAGTTCTCGGTGGCTCTCGTTAGGCCATCTTGTTGAGCATGTCGACACGGATCTGGTGACGGCCGCCGGCGTACTGGGCGCGCAGGAACTCGCGGGCGATCTTCTTGGCGACCTCGGTGCCCACAACGCCCGGGCCCATGGTGACCATGCGCGAGCCGTTGTGCTCGCGGGTCATGTAGGCGGAACGCTCGTCGGAAATGTTGGCGACGACCATACCCTTGATCTTGACGGCGGCCATATAGGAGCCGACGCCGTACTTATCGAATGCGAAGCCCTGGGAATCCTTGTGCTCCAGCAGGTCCTTGGCAACGGCGGTCGCGGAATCGACAAAGTCCGCGGCAGGGGTCTCGGAATAGTCGACGACCTCGTGACCGTCGGCGATGAGCATCTCCTTGATGGACTCCTTCATCGACATACCGTCGGCATCGGAAGCGATTACAACCCTCATGACATCCTCCTTGAGAGATACGCAGGTGCGTAGTTTCTGTTTGGAAGTGTTGAATCGCGTTCAGGTCCGGGCATCTGAATGTGCGGTTCTTCACTGTTCATGTTTATTTGAACACATTCGAACACCGACTGCAACAATAATTTGTTTATCTTTGTTCTTTTTTGAACAAACACCATTCACGGATGATTGCTGACCGTTTGAGCCCGGCGCGGACGTAGCGCCCACGTGTTCAACAAACAAAAGGGCGACCGAGAACGTGTCTCGGCCGCCCTTCTTACGGTTGATCTTCCAAAGATCGCTTTGCCGCCTACTCAGACTGCCCGCTCTTCTTGGCATGTCTGGACGGAGCGCTCAAGAAACGACCCGTCAGATAGTTCGCGGGACCGGAGATATCGATCCCCAGCAGCACGTGTCCTAGCCATAGGAACGCCACGAGCACCAGTAGAGGAATCACACACGAGGTCACGATCATCACGATGACGCCTTCGATCAGATCGGTCACCTGATGCACGATCTCATCGGTCATCTGCTTGGCACCGCTGGTCACCGACGTAACAAGGCTCGAGGCCCCGTCAGTCAACTGCTCGAGCACGTTTTTTGACTCCTTGACCTCGGATTTT
>USKV01000188.1 GCA_900555355.1 uncultured Collinsella sp. | reverse complement strand
GTTACGTAATGTCAGATTCGTAACACGACGCGGGCTATCATAGCAAAACGGCGCACTGCCGACAAAGCAGCACGCCGTTATGTAATGCGCGTGTCATATATGCAGGCTCAACGGTGCCTTATACCGGGCATAGCAGTCACGTAAGACTCGGCGGCAGCCGACGCTGCCTATATCCGGCGCAGGACCTAGCCGCGGACCTCGCCGTTTACGCCCTTGCACACCTTGGTAACGATCTTCTGGTGCGCCTTCTCGACCTCTTCGCTGGTGAGCGTGTGGTCGTCGGAGCGATACGTAAGCGCAAAGGCCATGGATTTCTTGCCCTTGCCGATGCGGACCGGATCGCGGTAGACATCGAACAGGCGCACGCCCTCGAGCAGCTTGCCGCCGGCGCTGGTAATACGGCGCTCAAGATCCTCGCAGGTCACAGCGTTGTCGACCACGATAGCAAGGTCGTGCTCAACGGCAGGGTACTGCGAGAACTCACGGTAGTTCTCCTGGTTGCGGGCGCCCTTGATCAGCTTGTCCAGGTCGAGCTCAAAGGCAACGACGACCTCGTCGATGCCCATGGCTTCGCGCGCCTCGGGGTGGATCTCGCCGACCCAGCCCAGCACGGTACCGCCGGACAGAACCTCGGCCGCACGACCCGGCTGCAAGAAAGCGTAGCCCTCGCCCTCGACGGGACGGAAGCGAACCTTCTCGATGCGCAGCTGGGCGAGCAGCTCCTCGACAATGCCCTTGCCAAAGAAGAAACGCAGCTTACGGTACTTCATGTCCCAAGACTGCTCGCTCCACTGGCCCGAGAGCACACCCGCCACGGACTTGGTCTCCTTGGGCAGGCTGGCGTTCTCGCGACCGTGGAACAGGCTGCCGACCTCGTACAGGTGCACGTTGGGCGTACCGTGTGCCTCGTTGTAGGCCACGGACTGCAACAGGCCCGGCAGCAGCGAACGACGCATCTCGGTCTGCTCGGCTACCAGCGGGTTCATGAGCACCACGGGGCAGCCGCGGCCCTCGGTGGACATGCCGATCTTCTCCAGGTCGCCCGGGGCGGCAAAGCCAAAGGTCGTGGTCTCGTTGAGGCCACAGGCACGCAGGATCTCGCCGACCTTGCGGGTGAGCTTTTGCTCGCGGGTCAGGCCGCCGATGTGGTTCTTGGCAGCCGGGATGGTCGCCGTCACGCGGCCCATGCCCCACAGGCGCAGGACCTCCTCGATCAGATCGATCTCGCGCGGCAGATCGGGGCGGAAGCTCGGCGGAGTGACCATAAAGTCCTCGCCGTCGCGCTCGACGGTGCAGCCCAGACGGGTGAGCGAACGCTCGATAAAATCGGGCTCGATGTCGGCGCCGCAGATGGCGTGCACGCGGGCCAGGCGCAGCTTAATGCTGTCGATGGTCTTTGGCGCGGGGAAAACGTCGACATAGCCGGGAGCAACCTCGCCGCCGGCGATCTCCTCGATCAGCGCGCAGGTAACGTTGGCAACATCCACGCAACCGGTCTCATCGACCTGACGCTCAAAGCGAATGGAGGCATCGGAGATCAGCGACAGGTCGCGGCTGGTGTGCGAGGTGCGACCGGCGTTGAAGCAGGCGCTCTCGACCATCACATCGACGGTATCGTCCTCGATCTCGGAATCCATGCCGCCCATAACGCCGGCCAGCGCCACGGGACGCTCGCCGTCGGTGATGAGGCCCATGCCGGCGTCGAGCGTGCGCTCCTCGCCGTCGAGCGTCGTGAACTTCTCATCCTGCTGGGCGGCGCGAACCACCACGCGACGGTGGCCATCGCGCTCGGCAAAGGTGTCCAGGTCAAAGGCGTGCAGCGGCTGACCGGTGAGCATCATCACATAGTTAGTGATGTCGACGATGTTGTTGTGCGGGCGCACGCCCAGGGCGTTGAGACGCTTGACCATCCAGTCGGGCGACGGGCCGACCTTCACGTTGCGCACGATGCGGGCGACGTAACGATCGCACAGGCCCTCGTCGGCAATCTCGACCGAAAGCTCGTCGTCGGTCGCGCGGCCGGTCTCGGCCTTGATGGCGGGCAGCTCAGCGTGGAAATCACGGTCGAAGATGGCGCCGGTCTCGCGGGCCATGCCGATCATGGACAGGCAGTCGGGGCGGTTGGGCGTGATCTCGCAGTCAAGCACGGTATCACTCGAGCCCACGTACTCGGCAAACGGCATGCCGCAGGGCGTATCCTCGGGCAGGATCATAATGCCGGAGTGATCGCCACCCAAGCCGAGCTCGCGCGCGGAGCAGTTCATGCCCATGGACACGACGCCGCGAAGCTTGCTCTTCTTGATCTTGACGTCGCCGGGAAGCACGGCGCCGATCATTGCCGTGACGATGTGGTCGCCGGCCTCAAAGTTCTGCGCGCCGCAGACGATCTGCAGCGGGGCGGGGTTGCCGTCGGCGTCGAGATTCTTGTCGCCCACGTCGACCGAGCACACATACATGTGGTCGCTATCGGGGTGCGGGGTCTTGGTGAGCACCTTGGCGGTCACCACGTGGTCGAAGGACTCGCCCACGGTGTCGATTGCCTCGACCTCGGTGCCGGTACGGATATATTCGTCCGAAAGGGTCTTGGGATCCTCCGGAATATCGATCATGGTCTTGAGCCAGTCGTAAGAAACACGCATTTAGCTCTCCTTTCATACTGAAAGCCTGCGAAGAGATGCAGGTGGAAACTTCAACTTTGTGAACATTCCTTACAAAGCGAGGGTTGTCCAAGTGCGGCAGATCGGCCCGAAAGAGGAGCGCCGCGTACTTTGGTACGCAAGCGACGGCTTGAACCGCAAGGTTGGGTGCTGTGGTAGCGCGCCGGCTCGTTGCTACAAAGTAGGCACGACCCTACTCACCGCGCAGGTAAGCTTTAACGTCCTGCTCAATAGGGTCGTATAGGTCGGGGGCAATGCCGAGGTACTTGCACGCCTCGTAGAGCACCGGCACCACGTTGGCGTGAATAGCGACGCAGTGGTGGATGTAGGGACCCTCGACGATCTTGGCCTCGAGGCGCTTGAGGTTCTCGACCTCGACCCACAGATAGGTGCCCATGCCGGCCGGGCCGTCGATGCCGCGGGCGTTGCCCAGCAGCAGCGAGTACTCGCCGTTGTCGCCGTCAAAGCGGGCAAGGGTGAGGTCACCGTGCTTGGCCTCGGCCGTCAGCGCACCGGGGTGATCGAATGCCAGCGGGTAGGTGAGCTTGGGCTTGACGGCCGCGCAGCTGCAGGGCCAGGGGCCGCAGTGCTGCAGCAGCTCGCCGTTCTCGTTATCGGGATGGCGCACGGTCCAGTCGGCGAACATGCCGCGGTGACGGCCCAGGTCGGCGGCCTCGACCATCAGCGCTGTGATGGCGCCGTGGATGTCGGTTTCGCAGACGATGGGAATACCCATCTCGTTGAGGATGGCGTTGGCGGCGCAGGGCATAATGCCCAGCTCGTCCTGCAGAGCGTTCCAGCACTGAATGGCACCGGCGTTGCAGCCGTACTTCTCGACCAAGCGCTTCATGGCAATGGCAAGACCGGCGACCGCGGGAACCTTGTCCTCGGGAATGCAGATCTCAAAGCTGTCGTTGATGTGGGCAAGCATGGCGGTCATGGCCTGCTCGTCGGCCTGGGCGTCGCGCACGGCCTGGACAAGCTCGGTCATGGGGATGGGCGAAAGCTGGATGTTGAACTTCTCGAGCAGCTCGCCCTCGTTGCACATGGTAGACCAGAAGTCGAACGGACGGGTGGCCATCTGCAGGATGCGGG
>USKV01000187.1 GCA_900555355.1 uncultured Collinsella sp. | reverse complement strand
GCTGGCGGCGGTAATCGATCATGCCTTGGATGATGGGCTTGCCAAAGCTCACGACATCATCGTTGTAGATGGCGGTTCGGGCCGCGAGGAGGCAGTCGGTAAAGTCCATATGGGTCTTGCCAAAGAGTTTGATAGCAAGGGCGACAACGGTGGGCTCGTCGACCATGACGTCATCGAGCAGCTTCTTCATGGCCGCAGCAATCTCAACGCGGGGAACCTTATAGACGTCGCGCAGCGTGACCACGACGCGCGTGATGATTTCGGGATAGACACGAGCGGTGCGCGTGGCGATGACCTTGGCGGCGCGCGGTGATAGAACTTCGTCGTCATTAAGCAGGTAGCGCAGGATGACGGTCTCGTCGATGATGGTGCTACTCATGGATATCTACTTCCTCGGGACCCAAAATCGAATCGTCGCATTCTGTAGCAAGGTACTCAATCCAGGCATTGCGCTCCTCGGCGCGGCGATTGGGGTCACCATATGCTTTGAGCGATCCATAGGCGGCGGTGCCGTCCTTTGAGCGCACGGCGACCGGCTGAAAGGGGAGCTTGCGCATCAAAATGCTCTGCGCGACAAAAAGGCGAACGGCCTCGGCAAGCGATGTGCCCATGGCGTCGTAGAGGCGCTCGGCATGCTGCTTGTCCTCTTCGCGAATACGCACCTGCAGGATGGCTCGTTTTTGAGTCGATGACATCACTGCCCTCCCTTAGCTAGCGTGCAATATAGTCGGTCAAATGCGGTATATATCGATATCTTAGAATCTTATAACCATTACTTTATTTTACTCAAGTAAATAACCATTAGCACGAATACAAGCGTAGTACATCCAAAATGAGAGCGCGTAAAAATATCTGAGGCGTACGCATGTAATACACTCACCTTTATAGCTTCTAGAGAATAATTCCAACCTGCCAAAACCCCTGCAATACACCCGTATTGCAGGGCCTATGCTCAAGTTTGCCCCCTGCAACTGCGTATATTTAACCTGTATATCGTTGGAGGAATTCTATCGAAGTGCCTGTTTCGCCGCATGCACTCGATACGTCGATGCCGGACCACGGGCGGTCCGGGGCAACGTCGACAGGGTCTCTCCGGCATGGGATTCAGGAGGGAGTGAACAACATGGGCAATAAACGAGTCGTGGCTGATTCTTCACGTTGCATTGGGTGCCAAACCTGTATGGCGGCGTGCATCGAGGCGCACGATATTCCTGGCAACATCGCCGCGCCGCGCCTGCGTGTGACGCGTACGTACGAGATTTCCGCACCGGTGGCATGTCACCACTGCGAGGACGCTCCGTGCGCCAAGGCTTGCCCCACGGGCGCCTTGTTCTTTGATCCAAAGAACCATCGCATCGGCGTCAACGAGGACAACTGCATCGGCTGCAAGAGCTGCGTCATGGCATGCCCCTTTGGCGCCGTGAGCGTGGCGACCACGCAGGTCCCCGTCTTGATGGGCGACGTTCGCGTGGGTTCGCAGACTAAGAGCTTCGTGCTCAAGTGCGACCTGTGCGTGGACCGTCCCGGCGGTCCGGCGTGTGCCGAGGCATGCCCGACCAAGGGCCTCACCCTGGTAGACGAGGAGCGTTTGGCGGAGCTGACCGCCGAGCGTGCCCGCGCCACCATCGAAAACGAGGCGTAAGCGGGCGGCCAAACAGGCCCAATGATTGTCAAATACGTACCGAGTATTCGGTAGCAGAGAAAGGAAGGAGGGTGTCATGGAGAAGCATAAAGTGATCTGCCCGTACTGCGGCGCCGGTTGCCAGTTTAACCTCTTGGTCCAAAACGGCCAGGTCGTGGGTACCGAACCGCTCAACGGCATCACCAATCAGGGCGAGCTGTGCCTTAAGGGCATGAGCGGCTACGACTTCATCAACGACACCAAGATCTTGACTCCTCGCGTACTGCACCCGATGATCCGCCGCACCAAGGGCGCGGATCTTGAGCGCGTAAGCTGGGACGAGGCACTGGATTTCACCGCATCTAAGATGCAGGCCATAATTGACGAATATGGTCCTAACGCTGTCATGACCACCGGCTCTTCGCGAGGCGGCGGCAATGAGGCGAACTACGTCATGCAGAAGTTTACGCGTGCGTGCATCGGCACCCACAGCGTAGACAACTGCGCCCGTACTTGACACGGCCCTACTGTCCTCGGTCTGATGGACACGGTTGGTTCAGGTTGCATGTCATGCTCCATCCCCGGTATGGAGGATGCGGGCTGCATTTTCCTCTTCGGCTATAACCCTGCCGATTCGCACCCCATCGTCGCAAGGCGTATCGTGCGAGCCAAAGAAAAGGGTTGCAAGATCATCGTCGCCGACCCGCGCCATATCGAAACCGCGCGTATCGCCGATCTCTACCTTCCGATCAAGAACGGTTGCAATGTTGCGTTCCTCAACGCCTTTGCCAACTGCTTGGTCAACGACGGCCTCTACGACAAGGAATTCGTCGCCGAGCACACGAACGGCTTTGACGAGTGGTGGGAGACCATCAAGAACTACACTCCCGAATCCGTACAGGACATCACGGGTGTCGAGCCCGCGTTGATCCACCAAGCTGCCGAGATGTACGCCACGGCGAAGCCCTCCGCCATCATTGGCTGGGGCATGGGCGTATGCCAGCAGAAGCAGAACCTGAAGACGGTGCACACCATCGCCTCCATCGCCTGCGTTGCCGGCCAGATCGGCAAACCCAATTCCGGCCTCGCGCCCGTGCGTGGTCAGAACAACGTCCAGGGCTCCTGCGATATGGGCATGCTGCCCAACCTGTACCCTGGCTACCAGAAAGTCACCGACCCCGCCGTGCGCGCCAAGTTTGCAAAGGCTTGGGGCGTGCCCGAGGAAAAGCTCCCGCTCGAGGAGGGCTACAAGCTCACCGACCTGGGCCACCTGGTCGACGAGGGCAAGGTGCACTGCTTCTACAACTACGGCGAGGACCCGGTGCAGACCGAGCCCGATTCGGCCGGAATGCGCAAGACGCTCTCCGAGCTGGATCTGTTCATTTGCCAGGACATCTTTATGACGCAGACGACCATGCTCGCCGACGTCATCCTGCCCGCTACCTCTTGGGGCGAGCACGAGGGTGTCTTTACCGCATCCGACCGTAGCTTCCAGCACTTTGACGCGGCCGTTCCGCCCAAGGGCGAGTGCCGTCACGACTGGGAGATCTTCGCGGACCTGTCCACGCGTATGGGTTACCCCATGCACTACGACAACACCGAGCAGATCTGGAACGAGTGCATTAGCCTGTGCCCCAACTTTGTGGGCGCGACCTACGAGAAGATGGCTCCCGAGGGCGGTTACGCCCAGTGGCCCGTCAAGAGCACCGATGTGAACGACCACGGTACGCCCGACATGTTCGCTGGCGGCAAGTTCACCACCAAGGACGGCCGCGCCAACCTGATGGCGCACGACTGGGAGGCGCCCTCCGAGCTTCCCGACGATGAGTACCCGCTCATCCTGTGCACCGTCCGCGAGGTCGGCCACTACAGCTGCCGCTCGATGACCGGCAACTGCAAGACGCTGGCGCTGCTTGCCGACGAGCCCGGCTTTGTCCGCATGAATCCCGCGGACGCCGATGCGCGCGGCATCAAGAACGGCGACATCGTCTCGATCCACAGCCGCCGCGGCCAGGTATACAGCCGCGCCGACGTGAGCGATCGCATCAACAAGGGCACGGTCTACATGACCTACCAGTGGTGGATCGGCAAGTGCAACGAGCTGACCATTCACAAGGTCGACCCGGTCTCGCATACGC
>USKV01000186.1 GCA_900555355.1 uncultured Collinsella sp. | reverse complement strand
GGGTCGGTAGCCAACGTGCGACAGCAGTTTAAAGACAAAGGCCGCCACGAGCAGGTCCATATGTGCCGAGTCGAGCCCGCTGCCGACAAGCGTGAGCGCCCGCTGTGTGATGGCAAAGGTAAATGGATCCTCGGCATCCTCGAACGAGCACACACGCGCAACCTCGGCAATCGCGCTGGCGGCACAGGTCGTCTCGTAGTCAGGAGCAGCACCGAGCGGCGCCTCCATAAGCTCGGCCTGGGAAACCACGTCGAGTGACCGTCCATGTGCGAGCAGCATATCGACCGTACAGAAAAGCTCGCAGCGCGCAGCCAGGCGTCCGCCGGGTTTGCGGGCGCCCTTTGCCACGGCACGAACCTGCCGACCCCGCTCGTCAAGCATCGTCAAGATCAGGTCGGTTTCCTTGAGCTTCGTCTTGTCGAGGACGAGCACCTTTGTACGATATGTGCGAGAGCCTGCCATGAACGCCGAGGCTTAATCTTCAGCGTTATAGCCAAAGCGGCGGATTTGCGCCTCGTCATCGCGCCAGCCGGCTTTTACCTTTACGTCGAGCTCCAAAAAGACCTGAGTGCCAAAGATGCGCTCAAGGTCACGACGGGCATCGATGCCGATATGCTTGATCATCTCGCCGCCCTTGCCGATGATGATGCCCTTTTGGCCCTCGCGCTCGACGTAAATGGTGGCGTGAACGCGCAGCACCTTCTTGGTCTGCTCGAGCGCATCGCAGATCACGCCAACGGAGTGCGGAATCTCATCACGGGTGCGGCGCAAGACCTTCTCGCGCACAAACTCGGCAACGAGCGTCTCATCGGAAGCGTCGGTACCCATGTCCTCGGGGAACCAACGCGGCCCTTCGGGCAAAAAGTGCGCAACGGTCTCTATAAAGGCATCGACGTTGAAGTTCTTGACCGACGACGTCACGATCTCATCATCGTATTCCATAAGCTCGTGAGCGGCCTTGAGCTGCTCCATGACCTGTGCGGGGTCGGCCTCATCGGCCTTTGTGAGCACCAAGACCTTCTTGGAACGGGCATTCTTGACGCGCTCGGCAACCCAGGCATCTCCCCTGCCAATGGGCTTGGTGGCATCAATTAAAAACGCGACGACGTCGACATCGTTCAGCTCGAACAGCGCGCTCTTGTTGAGCTCGGACCCCAGACCGTCCTTGGGCTTGTGAATACCCGGGGTATCGACAAAGACCAGCTGGTAGCCGGGACGGTTGACGACGGCGCGCATGCGACGGCGGGTCGTCTGTGCCACCGGCGAGGTGATGGCGACCTTTTTGCCATAGCAGGCGTTGAGCAGCGTGGACTTGCCGGCGTTGGGACGACCGACCAGGGCCACAAAACCGCTGCGGAAACCGGGTTCCACGTCGCCAAAGCCCGCGAGGCTCTCATCCTCGTCGCAAAGGGCATCGAGTTCCTCGTCGCTCATACCCTCAAACGGGTCGAACTCCTCGACATCCTCGAGCTCCTCGGTATCCACCGCGTCCAGGACCTCGTCATCCAAAACTTCATCGGTAGGCTGCATATTGTCGGACATGGGAATCCCTTTCTAAATAAAGTCGAGCGCGTGGGCAAAGACAAGCAAGCCCACGATCGCGGCGGTAATGGAAAGAACGTATACAGAGGCAGCGGCGATATCCTTCGCGCGCTTGGCCAGCGGATGCAGCTCCTGGGTCGCCAGGTCCACAATCGCCTCCATGGCGGTATTGCACAGCTCGCCGTGAATCACCAGGCCGCAGCAAATGATGACCGTAGCCCACTCGGCAATATCGAGCCCCACGATGCAACCGGCGATGACGGTGCACACGCCCGCCACGAGCATGACCTTGATATTGCGCTCGGTCTTGACGGCGGTGACGAAGCCCTCCATGGCGTAGGAAAACGACTTTAAGAAGGACGGATGGTCCTTGTTCGATCCGGGAATCATAGACGGCTCCTAGTCGTGGGCATGATTGGTAATGGGGCCGACGTGGACGAGTTTGGGGTCCTCGCCGCGTTCAAGCGCCAGGTCACGCAGGATGGCATCCTCACGGGCCTCCATGACCTCGGCCTCGTCGTCCTCGATGTGGTCATAGCCCAGCAGGTGCAGCATGCCGTGTACGAGCATCAGACGGCACTCGTCAGCGGGGCTATTGCCAAAACCGGGGGCCTGACGGGCAATAACCTGCGGGGCCAAGATAATATCGCCGAGCTCGAGCGTCTCGTCGGCGGGAATGTCCTCGTCAAAGGCCGAGTCGCATTCAAACGAGAGCACGTCGGTCGTGCGATCGATGTCACGCCACTCAAGATTGAGCTCATGCATCTCGTCCTCATCGACATACGAAAGGGAAATCTCGACTTCACGTTCAACGCCCTCGGCGGCAAGCACGACCTCGCAGATGTGCTCCACCTCCCGCACGTCGAGCAGCGTATCGAGCTCGGCATCATTGCTGATCAATACACTCAACGGGACTCCTTTCGATCGTGCGAGCGCTGCTCGAGCGCATCGTCGTATGCATCATAGGCCTCGACGATACGGCCCACCAGGGCATGGCGCACCACATCGGCGCGCTCCAGGTGAGAAAACGTCACATCGTCGACGAGACCCAAAATCCGCTCGACATCGGAAAGACCGCCGCGACGACCCACCAGGTCACGCTGGCTCAGGTCGCCGGTAATCACGAACTTGGAATTAAAACCCAGACGCGTCAGGAACATCTTCATCTGCTCGGGCGTCGTGTTTTGTGCCTCATCGAGCACCACAAAGGCATCACTCAGCGTACGACCGCGCATGTAGGCGAGCGGCGCGATCTCGATCACGCCACGCTCCATAAGCTCATCGGTGCGCTCGAGATCCATCATGTCAAAAAGGGCGTCGTAGAGCGGACGCATGTAGGGATCGATCTTTTCCTCAAGGGTACCGGGCAAAAAGCCCAGATTCTCCCCGGCCTCGACAACCGGACGCGTCAAGATCAAACGGCCCACCTCGTGACGCTTGAGCGCGGCAACGGCGAGCGCCATGGCCAGATAAGTCTTACCGGTGCCGGCAGGACCCAGGCCAAACGTGATGGTATGCGAGCGAATGGCATCCACATAGCGCTTTTGGCCGAGCGTTTTGGGGCGAATGGCACGACCGCGATACGAAAGCAGCACGTCATCGCGAAGCGACGTAGCCTCGTGCTCACCGTCGCGCAGAACGGCCAGACAGCGCGAGACATCGTCGGCAGAAAGCGTGCGCCCGGCAGCAGCCTCACGAAAGGCATGTTCGAAAAAACGCGCCACGAGTTCGACCTCATCCGGGTCACCGCTCACGGCGATGCTATCGCCACGGGCGACCACATGGGCGCGAACCAAGTTCTCGAGTGCACGAAGGACGCCGTCGCCGGCGCCCAAAACGCGCGAGGGGTCGATACCCTCGGGAACGATAAGTCTAATCTTCGAGGCTTCCATGAACCTCCCTGCGCGCATGGACCAAGCCGGAATCATCGACTCCGATGATAGCAACATCGAGCAGGCACGGGGCTGTGAGTCCACAGGTATCGTCAAGACGGGCATGATGGAACGAGCCGAGCGTCAGGTTGTCACCATACTCGAGCACGGCACGCTCGACCGTGCCCACGCGACGACGAGCGTCGGCAATAGCGAGCTCCTGTGCGGCGGCCCGCATACGGCGGCTGCGCTCGGCCATAACCTCGGGTGACACCTGGTCGGGCATATCGGCAGCAAGGGTACCGGGACGCTTGCTATAGCGGAACACGTGCATACGCGAGAAACCCACACGACGGCACAGCGCCAGCGA
>USKV01000185.1 GCA_900555355.1 uncultured Collinsella sp. | reverse complement strand
CGCACCAACGCGGGCTTTTCCGCAAGCCTCGTCTGCATTGGCCTCAACATCACCCTGTGCCTGGCCAAGGGCATCGCGGGCCTGCTCGCCGGCTCCGTCTCCCTCATCGCCGACGCTTTCAACAACCTCTCCGATGCCTCGAGCAACATCGTGAGTCTGCTCGGGTTCCGCCTTGCCAGCCGCCCGGCCGACGAGGGGCACCCCTATGGTCACGGCCGCTACGAGTACCTCGCCGGCCTGTTTGTCGCCGTCCTCGTTTGCGCCGTCGGCATCAACCTGATTCTCGAGTCGGTCACCAAGATCATCAAGCCCTCGCCCACCGCTTACACGTTTATTTCCCTTGCGGCACTGGCTACGTCCATGCTCGTTAAGCTCTGGATGGCCGCATTCAACCGCACGCTGGGCGATCGCATCGACTCGGAGACGCTCATCGCCACGGCGCAGGACTCCAAAAACGACGTCATCACCTCGGGCTCGGTCTTGGTGGCGGCGCTTATTTCGCAAACGACCGGCTTTGACCTCGATGGCTGGGCAGGTCTGGGTGTGGGCATCTTCATCTGCATCAGCGGCATGGGCCTGGTGCGCGACGCCATCAGCCCGCTGTTGGGGCAAGCGCCCGACCCCAAGCTCGTCCAGGCAATCCGCGACAAGATCATGTCATATCCGCAGGTCCTAGGCACGCACGACCTCATGGTGCACGACTACGGTCCCGGTCGGCAATTTGCCAGCGCACACGTGGAAATGCCCGGCGAGGGCGATGCATTTGAACATCACGAGATTCTGGACACCATCGAGCACGATATCAAACGGCAGATGGGCATCGGTATCACGCTGCACTGCGACCCCATCGCCACCACCGGCGACGACCTGCGTGGCTGGGTCAAGCGCGGCATAGCGCAAATCGACCCCACGCTCTCCATCCATGACCTGCACGAGCACGACGGGTTCGTTTCGTTTGACCTGGTGCGTCCCGACGGCTTTGACATATCCGACGAGGAGCTGCTGGAGCTCGTCACGCGCATCGTGCACGAGCGCCGGCCCGACGTCTCATGCGTCGTTACGTTTGACTCGGGCTTTAGCTCGCCCGACCGTCCGGCCGAGCAGTTGTAGCCTGCTTAACAGCTAGTTTCCCTGCGCGCCCGAAATACCGTTTTGCAGGGCATCCCAGGCGTTCGTTGCCATATCGCCCAGGTTCTGTGCGGTATCGCCGAGATTCTGAGCCGTGTCGCCCAGCTCTTGGGCCTTATCCCCCAGCTCCTGCGCTTTGTTGCTCAGGTTCTCCAGCGTGTTGGAGCTCGAGCTGTCCGTAGTGCCCTGGTCGCCGGACGCATTACCCGACGAGCTGTCCTTACGCGTGAGCTGAATCTCGAGGTTGCCGTTGTCGTTATAGTAGGCAGACGTCACGACCCAGTTGGCATCGACGACGGGCGTTGAGCCATCATCAGTCAGGACCACGGCATTCGAAAGATCGGCGCCGCGCGACTTGAGGAGCTTCTTGGCGTTGGACCAGTACTGCCCCGGAATATCGCTCAGATCGACGGTGCTAGACGAGGCGGACTCGGTTTGTTCGGCAGCGGTATCGGCCGTTGAACTCCCTCGCTTGTTGAGCATGCCCGACACGATGGCAAACACAACCGACAGCGCAAAGAAGATCGCCAGCACGATGAGGATCTTCTTGATCACGCTCGACGAACGCGAAGGCTTCTTCTCCTCGTCCTCGCCATACTGAGGGATGGACTTGGGATACTCACGATACGGCTCGCGCGCATATCGGTCGCGCGACTCGTAGCGCGGCTGTGCCGTGCGCGGCATATATGTCGTCTGCTGAGGCTGCGGAATGGGATTCTGCGGCAGGTCATCATAGGGATTCGGCGTCGAGGCGGCATAAGAATTCTGCGGCACGTAATCAAACGAGTCCGGAGCTGCGTTGCCATAGGGGCCTTGCGAAGATGCAGCGTAAGAATCCTGCGCCGTGTCGCCATAGCCCATAACCCGGGTGGGCTCGGCCGAAGGCTGCGTCGCGGCGGGGTCGGTATAACCGGGGTTGGGAACAACGCGGGTCGCATCGGCGCTATCGCCAGCCTGCGCGGAACCGTAGCCGCCCATCACGGTTGTCTTGTCCTGATCCATGCAACGATTCCTTTCCGTCGCCTGTAAGCATCAAGTTATCCATGCATTCTACCAGCGCAAAAGCCCATGATGGGCAGAGTCCGTCGGTATCTACAAGACATGCGCGGCGACGGTCACAATCGAATCGAGGAACGTCATGGCAAAAAGCAAGCTCATCAAGGACACGACGCGTGCCGAGCGTGAGGAGATCATCAAGCTAGCGCTCGCGGGCTGCGGTAACGGCAGTTGCGACAACTGCGGAAGCTGCAGCTTGGGAGCCGGCGATCCATATGGCACCTACCAGCCCTACATTGACGGCGAGATGGAAATCGCCGACATCAACATGATGGTCGCCGAGCGCAACGCCAAACTCTTCGGCCTCCAGCGCGGCTAATGATCCCTTGGGGACGGAGGAAAAAGTCCCCGGCGACACTGCGTTTTGCGTCACCGGGGACTGTTCAGATTACTCCCTGCCGCTTTGCTCTACTCGTTGGGTACGTACGTAGCCCTGGCTCGCTCGGGCGTCACGTCCTGACCACTGGAATAGCTCGAGTCGAATGCGTGCGCAACCAAGTCGTGCGTGTCCCATGCCATGCAGTCAAACTCGCCAGTATCGAGGACAACGATATAGCCCTTGCCGTCGTAGTAGAAATGGTCCTCGGTGTAGTTATCGTCATCGTCGATGTTGTCTTCGGACACAGAGTCCATATCCGGCTTTGCCGTCTTAATTGCCTGCTTGGCCTCGCTCTTGAGGGTATCGAACGAGAGCCCGTGCTGCGCAAGCGAGTCCTCGAGCGAAACCTGCTCACCCGTCTTGAGGTTGTAGTACGCCGACCTCGTCATCCGTTCCGATCGATACGGAGGTTGATAGCTGTCGGTAAACGTGCGCACACAGGCAATATCGCCATCGATCGAGACGATCTCGGCGGTATACATCATGGTCACGCGGCTGTCCTCGTCATCCATCGAGGCCTGCTTGCTCGCATCGAGCGTATCCGCAACGAGCTGGACCATATCCTTGTTAAACTTGGCGACGCCAACGCCCTGGCCCTTCACCTGGGGATAGGTCCACGTTGCCGTGATCTGGCACGTGTCATCGGGGGAAGGGTCCAGCGGGCCTTCGCCAACCGCAGCCGTAAAGTTGACATCCTGCGTGGCAGAGACGGCCTCGTAGCTCGCCTGCGCATCGTCGCCGGCATCCTTCGACTTCAGCTGCTCCAGCGTCGTGGCCACCGTGCCAATGGTGCTGTTAACCGAGCTCTCGTCGGCATACAAGAAACCAATACCGCCCAAAGAGGCAGAACCAACTTCATTCGGGGCAACAAGGTCGGTTATGGCTTTGAATGACTTGCCGTCGTAGCCAATGAATTTAACTTGGTATTCGTGAGCAGAAGGACCACTTTCGCCAGAGAGATCGCTTTGCTTAATTGCTGTCCCATGGTCATACCACTGCGAAAAACCAATCTTGCCCTCGTATTCATCAAGCCAGACAGACACACACGCCTCCTGATGAGATACGTTTACCTCTGGCGTGTAGACCTTCTCAATCTCGCCATTCTTATACGCCCAGACCTCAAGATGCGCAGCGGCTGCGTTATCCCCACGGTCCACCGGTTCATCGGAATACTCAATCAGCAGCTCATCTTGACCATCGCCATCAAAGTCAATGAGCTTGGCGTAAGCAACGCCCTGGGCTCCATAC
>USKV01000184.1 GCA_900555355.1 uncultured Collinsella sp. | reverse complement strand
CCTCGAGGAGAAGTCTCTCGGCTGCGTGCACAAGGGAGGCCACAGCCCCCTCAACGCCGTCTATCCGTACGCGGCGCAGCTCAATCCGCACGAGGGCCTCGTCGTGATGGACACCCCCGGCAACGACCCCTCCAGCGTGGGCGGCATCATCGCCGGCGGCTGCCAGCTCGTGGTCTTCTCGACCGGTCTTGGCACCCCCACCGGAAACGCTATCGCGCCCGTGTATCGCCTGACTGCCAACAAGCGCACCTACGAGGCCATGAGGGACAACACCGACCTCGACGCGAGCCCGACGATCTACGGCCCCGAGTCCATGGAAGAGATGCGCGACAGGATGCTCGACGACATCATCGCCGTCTGCAACGGCCGCAAGGTCTGCGCCGAGGCCCTTGGCTATACCGAGACCGCCATTCCGCACATCTGCAACTATATGTAGGCCAGCGTCTGACAGGACGCTTCAGAAAGGAGAGAAACCGTGACAACCACGCAAGCCCCAGAAAAGACGCCCAACGCGTTCCAACGCGGCGTCAACGCGGTCATCGACCTGCTGTCTTCGTTCTTCCTCCCGATCATCAACCTGCTCGTCTCCGTCGGCATCCTCAAGGGCATCCTGACGCTTCTGCAGGTCTCGGGCATGGTCACCGACGACTCGACCACGTATGCGATCCTCAACGCGATGGCCGACTCGCTGTTCTACTTCATCCCGGTGTTTCTTGCTTACACCTCGTCAAAGCGCTTCGATGTTGACACGGTGACCGCCGTCCTTCTCGGCTGCATCCTGGTGTATCCGTCCATCACCACCATCATGGCAGCGGACGCGCCCGTCTACCTGTTTGGCCTCGAGCTCTCGAAGGCGACGTACTCCAGCTCCGTCATCCCCATCCTTCTTGCCATCTACTGCGCGAGCTGGGTCCAGAAGGCCTGCTACAAGATCATCCCCGAGACCTTCCGCGGCCTGTTCACGCCGCCTATCACGATCATCGTTATCGTCCCGCTCACCCTGGCCGTCTTCGGCCCCCTCGGCACCATCGTGGGCGGTTGGCTCGCGCAGGGCTATGAGGCCGTATACAACCTCTCGCCGCTCGTCGCCGGCGCGCTGATCGGCGCGTTCCAGCCGTTCCTCGTCATCCTCGGCCTGCACTGGGCCCTGTTCCCCATTGCCATGAACAACGTCGCGGTCTACGGCTTCGACACCATCATGGCCCTGTTCGGCGGCGCGATCTTCGCCCAGGGCGGTGCCGCGCTCGCCGTCGCCCTCAAAACTAAGAACAAGAAGTTCCGCTCCCAGGCGATCTCCGCCTCGCTCACCACGCTGCTGGGCATCACCGAGCCCGCGATGTACGGCGTGAACCTGCGCCTCAAGAAGCCCATGGTCTGCGCATGCGTCGCCGGCGGCATTGGCTCCGCCGTGGCAGGCCTGTTCGGTTGCGCGGGCACCGCCTTCGCTTTGCCCGCGCTCACCACGCTGCCCGTCTTCATGAGCCGCGCGTTCGTTCCCTTCTGCATCTCGCTGGCGCTAGCCTTTGGCCTCGCCTTCCTGTTCACGCTCTTCGTCCCGATCGACGACGTGACCGAGGAAGAGATGGAGGCCGAGGAGCAGTCCGCCTAGCGTCCGGATTGCAAGGCCACTCTATGTCCCGCGCCTGCGGGTTCGACTGGAGGTGGTGCCCACCTGGCAGCAAAGCGTATCCGTCACTGACCATATATCCATTAGACATTGTTTGACGTAAGGAGAAAAAAAATGAAGAAGATCGATGCACACGCCCACGTCTTTGACCACATCGGCTCCATGGGCAAGGCCGGAGAGCTGCGCCCCCTAGGCAACGGCAACTGTCGCTGGGCCACCGGCGAAGAGTTCCGTATCATCCCCGAGGGCAAGGGAGACAAGGAGTACCTCGTTGAGACCTTCATGGACGTCATGGACGAGAACGACGTCGAGAAGGCCATCCTGCTGCAGGGCGTCCTGTACGGCCTGCAGAACGAGTACGCCATGGAATGCGCCGAGAAGTACCCTGACCGCTTCAAAGCCGCGGTGATGCTCGACCCCTTCTGCCGCTGCGCCCAGCAGATCCTCGAGCACTTCATCAACGATCTGCACGCCCACGTCTTCAAGTTCGAGGTCTCTGTGGGCGGCAGCCTTTCCGGCTACCACCGCGATTTCGCGGTCGACGGCCCCGAGATGACGGTCCTCATCGACAGGATCGCCCAGGTCGAGGACGCCACTCTGGTGCTCGACATTGGCAGCCCCAACCAGTCCAGCTGCCAGCCCGAGGCCGTATATCGCCTGGCCAAGAAGTACCCCGGCCTGCACATTGTCGTCTGCCACCTGCTCGCCCCGTCCCTTGAGGACGGCGACGTCCTCAAGTGCGCGCTTCCGTATCTCGCCCACGATAACGTCTGGGTCGACCTCTCCGCGCTGCCCTGGAACGTCGCTCCCGAGGCCTACCCGTATCCCACCGCGCTCGAGTACATCGCGATGGCGAAGGACGTCCTGGGCGCCGACAAGATCATCTGGGGCACCGACTCCCCTTGTGTCCTCACCAAGTTCGACTACAAGGACCTCTATAGCTTCATCGAGGACTCCGACGTCTTCACCGACGCCGAGAAGCAGGGTGTCTTCTACGATAACGCCGTCAAGGCCTACTACCTCTAGGTCCTTCTCGGCAGTGCAGGGATTCGTGGGGGTGTGACCCCGGAAAGCGAGTGACACATGTTTGAGGGAGTCTTCTGCCCCTCCATCACCATCACCGACGATGATGGAAAGATCGATTACGAGCTGTGGGGCAGGCACCTGGACCACCTGGCCGACGCGGGCATCAACGTCGTGCTGCTGTTTGGCAGCATCGGCGAGTTCTACAGCGTGAGCCTCGAGGACAAGAAGTCGGTCATCGACTTTGCCGTCGAGCGGGTCGCCGGCCGCATGAAAGTCTTCGTCGGCGTGGGTGACACCACCTACGACAACGTCCTCGAACTCACGCGCTATTCCCAGAAGGCCGGTGCCGACGCAGTCCTGGCGGTCTCGCCGTACTACTTCGGGCCCACCGACGACGCTGCCGAAAAGTACTTTGGTGGCATCGCAGACGCCACCGACCTGCCCGTCGTGCTATACAACTTTCCGGCGCGCACCGGCACCGACCTGTCGCCCGAGCTCGTGGCCAGGCTCGCCGCCGCCCATCCGAATATCTGCGGCATCAAGGACACGGTCGACACCATCAGTCACACGCGCAAGGTCATCCGCGCCGTCCGCAAGGTCAACCCCGAGTTCTCGGTCCTTTCCGGCTTCGACGAGTACTACCTGGTCAACCGCGCGAGCGGCGGCAACGGCGTTCTGTGTGGCCTCACCAACGTGGAGCCCGAGCTCTTTGTGAGGCTGCACGGCGCCTACCAGGCAGGCGACTTCGCGACCGCCATCGAGTGCGCCAAGCGCATCTCGTCGCTCATGGCCGTCTACGACGCCTGCGATTTGTTTGTATCTGCCATCAAAGTAGCGGTCAATATAAAGGGTCTTCCAATCTCGACCGCGATCTTTGATCCCGCCATACAGGCCAGTGATGACCAAAAGGCAACAATCGAACAGCTCCTGTCATAGACTTGTATTTGGATCGATGTGAGATTATCGTCTTCACATCGATCCAAATATCTTTTTTCTTGTTTAATTTATGAATTTATTTCCATAACTTCATAAATATATGGAGACAAGGACCCGTGGGGGTCCTTTTTCATTTACTTCTACCTGCGCTTTTATCTGATTGTTGTATTTGAGCTCGATTTGTCAGAAATCGGGCAAGCTTTTGGTCAGCTTCTGGTACTTACCCGCAT
>USKV01000183.1 GCA_900555355.1 uncultured Collinsella sp. | reverse complement strand
CGCCCGCCGACCCCGTGCGCGTGCTCGTTGTTTCTGCCCGGGCATCCCAGCTGTTCGGTGAGCTCGCCTCTCGTCTGGCGGCGCGTCACATTGCGGCCGAGACGACTGAGTTCACGGCGTTTTCCCAGTCCGTCGCGGGCAGGCAGTTTACGGCGCTCGCCAACCTGATCGAGCGTATGAAGGCCGCTGACGAGGGCACCGCCTCCAAGACTGAGTGGTGGCCCGCGCCGGAGCTTACCGACTGGATTTACAGTCCGCTTTCGGGTGCCGACGCCGCGAGCGCCCGCGGCTTCGACAAGAACATGCGCCTGTCGCGCAACAAAACCACTGCGGGCGTCAAGAGCCTGCTGCAGAGCGTGCAGGGCCAGGTCAGGGGCACGCGCAAGGCCGCTAGCGAAGATAACTGGTTTAAGAACGTGCCATGCGTGGTCTCGGACGTGTTTCAGGCGCTGTGGCGCGACAAACCCGTGACGGCGCTCAAGGCCATGCTCGCCGTTGTCGAGGCGCTGCCCGATCGCGCTCTAGGCGGCCTTGACGGCCAGGCCCGTCGCCAGGCAGAGACGGCTCTGCTGCGCCATGTCATCGACATCCTTATGAACGATGCTCGCGCGCTCGACGTGTCGCAGGCCGCGACCGTGCCGGTTCTTGACGGCGTTCGTACCAAGGTGGACACGCGCAGCACCGCATACGATTACGAGACCTACGAGGTCGACCGCGCGCCGCGCGCCCAGGTGCGCTTTGCGTCGCTTGCCGATGCGGTAGCCCTGCGCCCCGACAGCTACGATGCTGTGCTGTTTGCCGACGTCGACCTGGACAGTTATCCGCTTTCGCACGAAGAGGGACCGCTGGCTACGCTGACGGCAGAGTTAGATCGCAGCGGTGCGACGCTTGAGCCCGCGGCCCTGCTGCGCGTACGCTTTGGCCGCGCGATGCAGGCGGCGCACGGCCCCGTTGTGCTCGCCCGCGTGACGCACGATCGCCAGGCGCGCGAGTGCTACCCGGCAGCCGTTTGGACCGAGCTGCGAGCGCACGCCGAGGCCGCTGGCGCCGCCAAGGTTGCGTGCGTGGGCGAGGGCGGTATCGTCGCCGATTTTGATCCAGCGGCCGGCGAGGGCATCGAGTGCAAGCGTGTTGCGTGCGAGGCTCCTCAGCATTTGAGTGAGGCGGCTGTGCCGTACCTGGTCCTGCGTCGCCGCGATGGCGAGGGCGAGAACGCGCCGCTCGTGCCGCGTCTGACGTCCGCCTCGCAGATCGAGGCCTATTCCACCTGCCCGCTGTGCTGGTTCGTCTCGTATCGCGTCAAGCCCCAGTCTATTGACGCGGGCTTTGGCAACATGGAGAAGGGCAACTTTGTCCACGACGTGCTGGAGCACCTGCATGCCCGCCTGCCCCAGGAGGGCATGGAGCGCGTGACGCCCGAGAATCTGCCGCGCGCTCAGGAACTGCTACACGAGGTCTTTGACGAGACCTTGGTCGAGCATGCCTCCAAGCGTGGCAACGAGGGCCCGCTGGTGCCACTCTCTGCGGTGGAGGAGCGCCAGGTGGCCGAGATCTTACCGCAGCTGGAGGGTGTGCTTGCCTATGAAGCCGAGGCACTTGCCCCCTTTGCCCCGCGCTACCTTGAGTTCGCCTTCAACGAGCTCAAGGTCGAGTATGCCGGTTGGCCGCTTGGCGGGCGCATCGACCGCGTGGACGTGGACGCCGAGAATCGTGCTGTGGTGATCGACTACAAGCATCGCACGGGCGTCGAGGAGTTTAAGCTCGCCGACCCTACGGTGCGCGACGAGGAGTCGGGCGCGGCGCCCATCGACGATCCGCGGTGGCTACCGCCCCATACCCAGACGCTTATCTACGCGCAGGCCATGCGCCGGGCGCTGGATTTGGACACCCGCGCGGCGCTCTATTTTTCGACCAAGGGCGGCAAGCCGGCGTTGCGCGGTGCCGCGAGCGCCGAGCTGCTCGAGGAAGAGCGCGGCGACGGCCGCATCCCGGGCCTTAAGAAGGGCTTTCCGGGCGAGGGCGGCAGCATGGACTTCGACGCCCTGCTCGATCGCGTGGAGCGCCTGCGCGAGCTCGAGGCAGGCAACGTTGCCGCCGTCGACCCGACGTCGGCTCAGGCCGCGCATGCGCGCTGCTCGTATAACCACGAAGGAACGTTTGTAAGGAGGGACGTGTAGACCATGGATCTTTCGACTTTGATGCCGCAGCAGCTGCAGATTGTCAAAACGCTCGACCGTCCGCTGTTTGTCTCGGCGGGCGCCGGTTCTGGCAAGACCTTTACCCTCACGCGCCGCATCGTCTACGCGCTCTCTCCCGAATCCGGTCCGTTCGTTGAGCATCTGGACCAGGTGCTCGCCATTACCTTTACCAAAGATGCCGCGGCCGAGATCCGTGACCGCGTGCGCCGTGCGCTTATCGACGAGGGCATGGACGAGGAAGCACTGACCGTCGACGACGCATGGATCTCGACCATTCACGGCATGTGCTCGCGTATCCTGCGCGCGCACGCGCTGGAGCTGGGCATCGACCCCGAGTTCACGGTGCTCACCGATACCGACGAACTCATGGATCAGGCTGTTGAGCATGTGCTGGCCCGCGTGACGGCACCCGATGCTGCCCCCGAGCTCGCCGCTTCGCTTAAAAGCCTCTACGCCTGGTATCCCATGGCGGGCGAGGGCGGTCCCTTTGGCGCCGGCACGACCATCAAGGGTCTGGTGCGCGACCTGCTGGAGCTGTCGAGTCAGTTGCCGGGCGGTATGGACGATGTGCGCGTAGCGCGCGGCCAGGCCGATACCTCGGCACTCGCCGATGCCTATCGCGCGGCGCTGGGCGCAAGCAAGGCCGCGACCGAGAAGGCGCAGGTGGCGCTCGATGCCATCGACGCGTTCGAGGCGAGCGGCAAGACCATGGCCGATGCGGCGCGACTCATGATGTCGTGCACCATGCCGCGCGCGAGCAAGGCATTCCCCAAGGAGCAGGTCGAGCTGCTCAAGGCCGAGGCCGCCGATGCGTTTATCAATATCGTGCTTGCCTGCGGTGGCCCGGCGCTCGATGCGCTGGTGGGCCTGGCCCGTTCCGTGGAGGCCGAGTATCGCGCGCTCAAGGCCGGCCAGTCTGCCCTCGACAACAACGACCTGCTCCGCATGGCATACGAGGCGCTACGCGACTACCCGGCCATTCGAGCGGCATATGAGGGACGCTTTAAGATGGTCATGATCGACGAGTTCCAGGATACCGACCAGATGCAGGTCGACCTGATCCGTTACCTGACGGGTGCGGGGGCTTCCGCGGGGCGGAGGTCGAGGTGTTCCGTCGCCAAGAGCGCAAGGTGGGCTCCTCTGCTGCGCCCGAGGCGACTGCCGTGGCCGACGCCCCTGCTGGCGAGCTCGTTAAACTCGTGCGCAACTTCCGCAGTCATGACGAGGTGCTGCGTTACGTAGCGCGCGTCTTCGACGGCGATACCGGTGGTTTGATGCAGGGGTTCTTGGATCTTGAGCCGAGTGACGATCGCGAGGACAAGCTCAAGGCAAAGGCTTCGCGCCGCCAGGCGCTGCTCGTTGCCGGCGGCAGCACCCAGGAACGAACGCAGGCGAAAGCCCGTGCGATTGCGGAGCGGTTCCAAGCGCTCGTTAAAGCGGGCCAGCCCCAGGGCAGCATGGTGTTGTTGCTGGGCCGTATGACTAATGCCGACGTCTACGCGCAGGCTTTCCGCGACCAGGGACTCGACTGCGTTATCGCGGGAGGTTCGGTCTTTGCCCAGGCTGCCGAGGTCCAAACGGTGCGTGCCCTGGTGTGCGCGCTTGCCAATCCGGCCGATACGGCGCAGGGTCT
>USKV01000182.1 GCA_900555355.1 uncultured Collinsella sp. | reverse complement strand
GATGCCAATGAGCAGCCCAAAAAAGCTCGTGGGCAGCGGCATGAGGCCGAGCACATCGGCGATGGGGCTTGCCGGCAGCCAGGTGACGAGCGCCAGGCCCAGCACGGTAAGAACGCACAATGCGGGCGCGGCGCGGTCGCGCGGGCTCGGCAGATGCGGGGAGCGCAACATGTGGACCACGAGTGTCTGCGACCACATGGACTCGACAAACCAGCCGCTCTGGAAGAGCGCAGCAAAGGTCGCCATACCCGCGACGTCGCCCGCGGCGGCAAGCTCGGACCAGCTTGCGTCCACGGCGGCGGGGCACACGACAAAGAAGAGCGCGGCGAAGGTCACGATGTCAAACAGCGAGCTCACGGGGCCCAGCTCGAGCATAAAGCCCTTGATGGACGCGGCGTCCCAGGCACGCGGGCGGGCAGTCCAGGCGTCATCGACGGTGTCCCACGGCAGTGCGATGCACACGATCTCGTAGACCAGCGACAGCAGTACCAGCTGCAGGGCGCTCATGGGCAAAAACGGCAAGAACAGGCTCGCGACGGTCACGGACAGCACATTGCCAAAGTTGGAGCTCACCGTGGTCTTGAGGTACTTGAGCAGGTTGCCGTAAGTGCGGCGGCCTTCGATGATGCCGCGCTCGAGCACGCCCAGGTCCTTCTGAAGCAAGATGATATCGGCGGATTCCTTGGCAATATCGACGGCCGAATCGACCGAGATGCCGCAATCGCTCGCACGCATGGCGGCGGCGTCGTTGATGCCGTCGCCCATAAAGCCCACGGTGTGGCCGAGCATCTCGCGCATGACACGTACCAGGCGCGCCTTCTGCAGCGGCGAGAGCTTGGCGAAGAGGTGGGTTTTCTCGGCGCGCTTGGCAAGTTCGGCGTCATCGAGCGCATCGATCTCGGAGCCGAGCAAGACGTTGCTCGCATCGATACCAATCTGCTCGCAGACGGTGGCGGCGACGCGGTCGTTGTCGCCGGTTAGGACCTTGACCGCCACGCCCTTGGCCTCGAGGGTGGCGACGGCGCCCGCGGCACTTGCTTTGGGCGGATCGAGGAAGGCCAAAAAGCCCATCAGCACCATGTCGCACTCGTCGGCGATGCCAAACTCGCCCACGCAGCGCGGATTGGTCTTCTGCGCCACGGCAATTACGCGTAGGCCCTCGGCGTTAAGTCCGGCGATCTGCTTGCGAATCTGGGCGAGCTTCTCGTCGGTGAGCGGCTGAGCGATGCCATCGATCTCGACAAAGGAGCAGATCTCGAGAATTTCCTCGGCAGCGCCCTTGGTAACCATCTGGGTTTTGCCTTGGGCGTCGGCGACAACTACGCTCAGGCGACGGCGCGAGAAATCGAAGGGAACCTCGTCGACCTTGGTGTAGCGGTCGCGCAGGCTCTGGCCCAGCATGGAATCGGGTGCGACGGTCGAGGGTGTCACATCGGCACGGTCGATTACGGCCAGGTCGATAAGGTTTTTGAGGCCGGTCTGGAAGAAGCTGTTCAAAAACGCATGGCGCAGCACGCGCGTGTCCTCGTTGCCGTCGGTGTTGAGGTAGCGCTCGAGCACGATGCGGTCTTCGGTGAGGGTGCCGGTCTTGTCGCAGCACAGGACGTCCATGGCGCCCAGGTTTTGGATCGCTGGCAGTTCCTTGACGATAACCTGGCGACGGGCGAGGTCCTTGGCGCCCTGCGACAGGCTCGTGATCACGATGACGGGAAGCATCTGCGGCGTGATGCCCACGGCCACGCTCGTGGCGAACAACAGCGCGTCGATGACGTTGCCCTTGGTGGCGGCGTTGACGGCAAAGACGGCCGGCGCCATAACGAGCATAAGGCGTACAAGTAACATGGAGACGCTCGAGACACCGCGGTCAAACGCGCTCTTCTCGCCGCGCCCGTTGAGCATCTTGGCGATGCCGCCCAGGTAGGTGTCCGAGCCGGTGGCAACGACAAGCGCCATGGCGGTGCCGTTTTGCACGGAGGTGCCGGTAAAGACGATGTTCTTGCAGACAGAGAGCGGCAGCGCGGAGCCGTCGGCACCATCGACGACGGTGACGGCAGCGGTCTTCTCGACGGCCTCGCTCTCGCCGGTGAGTGCGGACTCGATCACAAACAGGTCGCGCGCGGTGATGACGCGGGCATCGGCCGGCACCATATCGCCGGCAGAGAGGCGGATCACATCGCCGGGGGCGAGCTCGTCGAAGAGGATCTCGACGCGCTCGCCGTCGCGCAGGACGGTGCAAGTGTTGGAGACCAGGTCCTTGAGGGCCTCTGCCGCATTGCCGCTGCGGGTTTCCTGGATAAACTTCATACCGCCCGATACCAGCAGCATGATGCCGATGACGATGACCGTGGAGGGGTCGCGCTGCGGCTCGGGCACGGCGAGCACGTCGATGTAGAGCGAGACCAGCGCGAGCGCGGCGAGGATGCCGGCGAAGGGATCGATGAAGGCGTCGGCGATGCGGCGGGCGAGCGTCTTGGTCGGTGCCTCGATGGTGTTGGGGCCGGAGGCGTCCAGGCGCTCGGTTGCCTGCTCGGCGGTGAGGCCGTTTGCCGTGGCGTCGAGCAGTACGAGGGCGTCCTCGGCGCTATAGGTGGCGGCGAATATGGTGTTCTTGGACAGGCCGGTATGAGCGGCAGGGCGCGCCGTGCGGCGGCGCTTGGAGATGGCTTCGAGTACCGTGACGGTTTTGAGCATCAGCATAGGGTCCTCCTTGTTGAAGGGAGTTAGCGTACGTGTCGTATTTGCTTCAAAAAACCTAGATGTCGCTCACGCCAAGCTCTTGAGCCCACAAAGGGCGCAGCGCGCCTTTGTGGTGGTTTTGGTGATCTACCGGTGGCGTTTACGCGTGTGCGGAGTCCTCGCGGCGTGCCGAGGGCGACATGCAGGTTTTTCGACTAGGACTGCCTTCCATGGCACACCTCCTAAAGGCTGAGCGCAGCGCGCTTTGGGTATCTCGTACCCCTTTTTAATCCGCTCGTATTCTTGATGAGGGGGTTTGCGATGTCAACCCCATTGTTCGGAAAACCATCGCCCCTGACAAAGCCTTTACAGAATGCCGTAGCTCCAAAGCGCCCCCGCATCGACGCTTCGCCTGCGCTAAACTGGAAGGCACGTACGCGATTACGAGAGGAGCCCGCATGGAGGCTTACAAGCAAGAGTTCATCAAGTTTATGGTCGAGTCCGACGTCCTTAAGTTCGGCAGCTTTACGCTCAAGAGCGGCCGTCAGTCCCCGTTCTTTATGAACGCCGGTGCTTACGTGACGGGCTACCAGCTCAAGAAGCTGGGCGAGTATTACGCCCAGGCTATCCACGATAACTTTGGCGACGACTTTGACGTGCTGTTTGGGCCGGCCTACAAGGGCATTCCCCTGGCCGTCGTGACCGCGATTGCCTACCACGAGCTGTACGGCAAGGAGGTCAAGTACTGCTGCGACCGCAAGGAGGCCAAGGACCACGGTGCCGACAAGGGCAACCTGCTGGGCTATGAGCCTCAGGACGGCGACCGCGTGGTCATGGTCGAGGATGTCACCACCAGCGGCAAGTCCATCGACGAGACCTATCCCAAGGTTAAGGCTGCTGCCGACGTCGAAATCAAGGGCCTCATCGTGTCCCTCAACCGCATGGAGGTCGGCAAGGGCGGCGTGACCACCGCGCAGAAGGAGATCGAGGCCAAGTACGGTTTCCCCGTCGCGAGCATCGTCTCCATGGCCGAGGTCGTCGAGACCCTCTACAACCACGAGATCGACGGCAAGGTCGTCATCGACGACGAGCTCAAGACCGCCATCGACGCCTACTACGAGCAGTACGGAGCTCAGGAGTAGATAGTTACGCGGGTTTACCAACCCGCGTAACCAGTTGACGCTGCAAACCCGCCAGAGCGGCAATCTGCCTTTCAACTTCGGCGGCATGACCAGAAGGTCAATGC
>USKV01000181.1 GCA_900555355.1 uncultured Collinsella sp. | reverse complement strand
GATGAGGATTTCCAAGCCGCATGCATGGACGTTGCGCGCGAGCGGCTGAGTTTGGCGGGCTACCATCCGTATGAGGTGGCGAGCTACGCGCTCGATGGGCATGAATGCGCCCACAACATTGCCTATTGGACCGGACAGGGCTATCTGGGCCTGGGTCGTTCTGCCGCGGGTATGCTCGATGCCGAGGATTTCGATCGCTTGGCCGGGCTGTTTCCCGACGTTCCCGCTCGCGGTGATGCACACCGCGTGCGTCTGGTGCAACGTGATGATGGCGCGACGGCGTTTGAGGCCGAATATCTTTCGCAGCGCGAGGCTGCGGCCGAAGATCTGATGCTCGCTTGTCGCATGACGCGTGGCATTGGGCCCGAACTGTTGGTTCACTCGGCAAGCGTGATTGCTGCAGACGAACTGGCGGCGGCCTGCGACCGTGCGCTCGAGTTGGGCATTGCCACCTGGGTGCCCGATCATGTTGAAGGACATGCGGGGCGCGTCACCTCAAAAGACGTTATCGCAGGTCGCGCCCGCGCCCGTTTAGCGCCGACCCACCTGGGCTGGCTCGATGGAAATATGCTGTTCGAGCTGTTTTGGGGTCTAGCCTAGGCCGCTCGGGTAGAATTACCGCAATATATACGCTGCTGTGAGCAGGAGGTTGCCGCGCATGGCGACGATGAACGAAAAAGATTACTACGAGATTTTGGGCGTCTCCAAGGACGCCACCTCGCGTGATATTCAAAAGGCTTTCCAGCAAAAGGCCCGCAAGCTCCATCCGGACGTCAATAAAGAGCCGGATGCCGAGGAGAAGTTTAAAGAGGTTTCCGAGGCCTACGCCGTGCTTTCGGACGAGCAGAAGCGTGCGCGTTACGACGCCATGCGGTCGGGCAATCCCTTTGCCGGTGCACCGACGGCTTCGACTTATGGCGGTGGCTATGCCGGCAGCGCCGGTTACGGCAATCCCTTTGACGGCGGTTTCCCCTTCGGGGGCGCCTGGGGTCAGCCCCGTCGCGGCCAGGCGGCCTACAACCCCGAGAGTGGCGCCAACGTGGTCGTCGATATCAAGCTCGACGCCAAGGAGGCTAAGGGCGGTGCCCACAAGACCGTTCGCTACACCCGCTTTGACACCTGCGGACATTGTGGCGGATCGGGCTCCGTTTCGTCAGAGCATGCCCACACCTGTCCGAGTTGCGGTGGTCGCGGCCATATCGATGTTGACCTGTCCTTCCTGTTTGGTGCGGGCACGTTCCAGTCGGTCTGCCCCGAGTGCGGCGGTTCCGGTAAGGTCGTGGCCGACCCCTGCCCTGATTGCGGTGGCAGCGGTCGTACTCGCGTAACCTCCGAGCGGACGATTGAGTTTCCTGCCGGCACGCACGATGGCGACGAGGTCCGCATTAGCGGCATGGGTCATGCTGGCACCAACGGTGCCGCGGGCGGCGACCTGGTCGGCCGCGCCCATGTTGAAGCCGAGCGCTTGGAAGGCAAAGCTCGTACCGGTTTTTACCTGATGGGCATCGTGGCGCCGTTTTTGGTGCTGTCGGCCATTTCGGGCGTGTTCTCGGCCTTTGCCGTGATGTGCTTTATTCCGTTTACCATGGGCCTGTTCATGGTGCTTTCGGACGGTGTGCTTCATCGCAGCCTGCTGTGGTGGAAGCGCGGTGCGATGCAGTTTGCCAACGGTTTTGCCAACGGCTTCATGTTCGCGCTCGTGTCGGTGTGGTTTGCGAGCTGCTCGCAGCGCGCGATGCTTTCGCCCTACGGGATGCAATAACATCAAACCCTCTGTTTGCGGTCGGCCCAGCTTGGGTATAGGACGCACTGTGACAATAATGAAAGTTGGAAGGATTCGGTCGTGTCGGAAAATAGGGATTACTACGAGGTACTTGGCGTTGACAAGGATGCCGACGCGCGGACGATCAAGCGTGCGTTTTTAAAGAAGGCCCGTACCGTACATCCGGATGTTTCGGACGACCCCGAGGCCGAGGCCAAGTTCAAAGAGCTCAACGAGGCCTATTCCGTTCTTTCCGACGAGCAGAAGCGTGCTAACTACGACCGTTACGGCACCGCTGACGGCCCTGGTGGCTCTGGCTATGTCGACATCAACGATATCTTTGGCGGCATGGGCATGGACGACCTGTTCTCGTCGTTCTTTGGCGGTGGCGCCGGCGGTGGCGCTCGCAGCCGTCGCGAGCGCCGTCGCGGTCGCGATATGGCCATCTCCCTTTCGGTGACGCTCGAGGAGGCGGCACTCGGCTGCAAAAAGACGATCAGCTATGATCGCCTTGCTCCTTGCGAGGACTGCAACGGTACCGGTAGGGCCGAGGGTGCACAGGAAAAGCAGTGCAGTCGCTGCCACGGTACGGGCTACGTCACGACGGTTCAGCGATCGTTTTTGGGCCAGGTTCAGTCTTCCTCGCCTTGTCCCGACTGCCATGGCGAGGGCACGGTTATCGACCATCCCTGCGAGACCTGCGACGGTCAGGGCCGCACGCCTTCGCACGAAAAGATCGACATCGATATTCCCGCCGGCGTTTCGACCGGTCGCCAGCTGCGTGTGAGCGGCTTTGGCGAGGCCGGCCTTCGCGGCGAGCCTTCGGGCGACCTGATTGTCAACGTGCGCGTTGCCGACCATGAGCGCTTTAAGCGCAACGGTGACGACCTGTACCTGGTGAGCGATATCTCGATTGCGCAGGCTGCGCTCGGCTGCGAGATCGAGGTCGAGGGCATTATGCCCGACGAGGTCGTTAAAGTGACGGTTCCCGCCGGCGCCCAGTACGGCGACACCGTGAGCGTCAACAATTACGGCATGCCGCGCATTGGCGGTGGCGGTTCGCGTGGCCGCCTGATCGTGCAACTGCGCGTGGTCGTTCCCACCAATCTTTCCAATAAGCAGCGCGAGCTGCTCCGTGCTTTTGCCGATGATATGGGCGATGACGTCGCTTTCGGTAAGAAGTCGGTGACCGACCGTATCAAGAGTGCCCTCGACGATATCCTCGATTAAGGAGCCCGCGTGCTCGCACCCCATATTTCCGTCGTCAACCTCGGATGCCGTGTCAACCGGGTTGAGTCTGACCGTATCACTGCCGATCTTATGCGCCTGGGCTTTGCTATGGTGGAGCCCCAGGATGCCGATTTGATCGTCATTAACACCTGTGCCGTTACGGGCGAGGCCGAGGCCAAGACCCGTAAGGCCGTTCGTCATGCGCTGGCCTATCCGGGCGAGCCTTACGTGGTCGTAACCGGCTGCGTCGTTAACCTGCATCCCGAGGAGCTGCTGGAGCTCTCCGATCGCGTGATCGCCGAACCGTCCAAGATTGACGTCGCCGAGCGCGTCTGTGAGGTGCTAGGTGTCGAATCCGATAGCGTGCCCGCCTGCAGCGATGGCGACGTGGTCGATGCGCTCGGTCGTTCGCGGCTGGGCGTGAAGATCCAAGATGGCTGCAACCACCGCTGCACCTATTGCATTGTGTGGAAGGCACGCGGCCCCGAGCGCTCCGTGCCCGTCGAGTCCGTGCTCGAGCAAGTTCGCGAGGCCCAGGAGGCCGGCGTGCCCGAGGTGGTGCTGACCGGTGTGAACCTGGGTGCCTACGATGGCAAGAGCGCGACCGACGAGCATGTCGAAATCGATGAGCTGCTCGAGGCCATCATGGAGCGCACGTCTATTCCGCATGTGCGCATTTCCTCGGTCGAGCCCATGGATATCTCTGAGCGCCTGCTTAAGGTTATGGCGCGCTATCCGCAGCGTATCGCCCCGTTTTTGCACCTGCCCGTGCAGTCCGGCTGCACATCGACTCTGCATCGCATGGGCCGTCCCTATAGCGCCGAGGCCTTTGAGGACACGGTGCGTATGATTCGCGCCAACTTGCCCCAGGCGTCTCTTTCGTGCGACGTCATCGTCGGTTTTCCTGGTGAGACGGACGAGGAGTTCGAGGAGTCGC
>USKV01000180.1 GCA_900555355.1 uncultured Collinsella sp. | reverse complement strand
CCCTTCCACAAGGACCGCTACCCGCACGAGTTCTCCGGCGGCCAGCGCCAGCGTATCTGCATCGCGCGTGCGCTCGCGCTCAACCCCGAGTTCATCGTCTGCGACGAGCCGGTCTCCGCACTCGACGTGTCCATCCAGGCGCAGATCATCAACCTGCTGAACGAATTGCAGGATAAATACAAGCTGACGTACCTCTTCATCAGCCACGACCTCTCCGTTGTCGAGCACATCTCCGACACCGTCGGCGTCATGTACCTCGGCAACCTTGTGGAGTACGGCGCGAAGGAAGATATCTTCCGCAACCCGCTCCACCCCTACACAAAGGCGCTCTTCTCCGCCATCCCCATCCCCGACCCGAAGGTGAAGATGAACCGCATCGTGCTCGAGGGCTCCATCCCCTCCCCTGCTAATCCGCCCAAGGGCTGCAAATTCCACACCCGCTGCGCCAACTGCATGGCCTGCTGCAAGGAGGAAGCACCCGTCCAGCGCGAGATCGAGCCGGGCCACTTCGTGTGCTGCCACCTGTACGATAAGTGATGAAGAAGGACGACTTCTACGAGGAGGACGACGGCCGCACGATCGCCGACATGAGCGGCATCGAACGCCAGCCGACCTTTCTCCCACACTTTCACCGCAAGCGCAGCGACTTTTCCGCGCCCGACGCGCCCCGTGCGAACGACCGCCCGTGGGAAAGCGCCGCCGGTGAGTTGACGCGCGAGGAGCGCAATGCCGCGATCCGCGGCGCGCTCAAGGCGGGACTGCTGATCGCAGGTGTGTATATCCTCGCCGCTGCGGCGCTAATCGTTGCGATGCAGCTGCTCTGGTCTTAAATATGGAAAAAGGAAGACTCTTTCGAGTCTTCCTTTTTTATTTTTCTGCACGGCAACGACAAATAGCTCTCTTTTCTTCGGATTTCAGATTGTTTTCATCTTTATTCTATGATATACTAGGTAAATTGTATGTCGTAAAAAAGAGAGGAGATTCTTCATGGATCATAAAAGAGGTTCCTTTTCCGGCAAGATTGGCTTTGTCCTTTCGGCTGCGGGCGCGTCCGTCGGCCTCGGAAACATCTGGCGCTTTCCTTATCTGGCCGCCAAATACGGCGGCGCTATTTTCCTGCTGGTATACATCATTCTGGCGATGACCTTCGGCTACACGATGATCATTGCGGAGACTTCGATCGGCCGCATGACCGGCAAGAGCCCTGTCGGCGCTTACAAGTCCTTCAGCGATAAGCCTGCGCTGCGCGTGGGCGGCTGGATCAACGCCATCATTCCGATTCTGATCGTCCCCTACTACTCCGTCATCGGCGGCTGGGTCATCAAATATCTGGCGGAATACCTGATGGGCAAGGCTCACTTAGTCGCGGAGGACGGCTATTTCTCGTCCTTCATCTCCAACGGCGTGTCCTCGGAGCTTTGCTTCCTCGTCTTCACGGCCATGACGCTGGCGATCATCTTTGCGGGCGTGGAAAACGGCATCGAGCGCGTCTCCAAGATCATGATGCCCATTCTCGTGGTGCTGTCGCTGATCATCGCCGTGTATTCCGTGACCCGCCCCGGTGCGCTGGAGGGCGTCAAGTACTTCCTTGTGTCCAATCTTGACAACTTCTCCTGGATGACGGTCGTCTCCGCCATGGGGCAGATGTTTTATTCCCTGTCCATCGCCATGGGCATTCTCATCACGTTCGGTTCCTACATGAAAAAGGACGTCCCGATCGAAAGCTCCACCCGCAATGTCGAGGTCTTCGACACGGCCATCGCCATCATGGCGGGCCTGATGATCATCCCCGCGGTGTTCGCCTTCTCCGGCGGCGATCCCAGCGCGCTGAAGGCCGGCCCCTCGCTGATGTTCATCACCATCCCGAAGGTCTTCGATTCCATGGGCTTCGGCACGGTGATCGGCATCGCGTTCTTCCTGTTAGTGCTGTTCGCCGCGCTGACGAGCTCCATCGCGCTGACGGAAAGTGCCGTCTCTACCTTGCAGGATGAGCTGCACTGGAGCCGTAAGAAGGCCACGAGCATCATGGGCGTCTCCATGATCCTCCTCGGAAGCCTCTCCAGCCTGGGCTATGGCCCGCTGGCAAATGTCACCGTGATCGGCATGCAGTTTTTGGACTTCTTCGATTTCCTGACCAACTCCGTGATGATGCCCATCGCGGCCATCGCAAGCTGCATCCTCGTCTCCCGCGTCATCGGCGTCGAACGCATCGCGGACGAGGTCACGCTGAACGGCGCGCCCTTCCGCAGAAGAAAGGTCTTCAACGCCATGATCCGCTTCCTGTGCCCGTTCTTCGCGGCGATCATTTTGATCAGCTCGATCGCCAGCGCGTTCGGCTGGATCTCGATGTAAATAATCGCGCTCACCGAGCGCGGCGCGAGTCAAAGGGGGCTATTCTCTTTTGTGAAAGAGAATAGCCCCCTTTCAATCCCCCAAGAGAAAGGTTTTAGATTGGCAGTCTCAATCCCGAATGACCTTTTTCCCTCCGGAATGGAAATGCCTGCGCGCGGCGATGCCGCGTTTAGAGCTACTATACGATTTGCCTCTGCTCCTATCTGCCCATCTTGTAGAGGTACAGACTAATCTCCTGCTGCCAACAATGCATACCGTTTCGATAATGCGTACTGCGGCGAGCGAAGCTATGCCGCTTCGGCAGGCAATACCAGGATTGATAGAATCCGAAGTAGAACGCAGTTATGTAAGGGTGATGAATCGCAGGCAAAGCGACAGCGAAGATAGAAGTAAGTCAAATCGTTTAGATATAAAACAAGGCAGGCACCTGATTCGGCAAGCATTGCAGTTCTTCGAGCTGCTCGCTTGCAATGGCGGGGTCAAGGGGCAAGGCGCGGAAAAATATAAAAAAGAGCACCCTTGCGGGTGCTCTTTTTCAAATCGCTGAGAATTAGCCGAACAGGGACATCAGGACGCCTGCGGCGATAGCGGAACCGATAACACCTGCAACGTTCGGGCCCATGGCGTGCATGAGCAGGAAGTTGGAGGGGTTCTCCTTCTGGCCGACGACCTGAGAAACACGGGCGGCCATAGGAACGGCGGAAACGCCGGCGGAACCGATCAGCGGGTTGATCTTTTCCTTCAGGAACAGGTTCATGAGCTTGGCCAGCAGCACGCCGCCCGCGGTACCGAAACCGAACGCGACGATACCCATAGCCATGATCTCAAGGGTCTGAACGGAAAGGAAGGTGGTGGCGGTGGCAGTAGCACCGACGGTGAAGCCGAGGAAGATGGTGACGATGTTCATCAGCTCGTTGCCGGCGGTCTTCTGCAGACGCTCCACAACGCCGGACTCCTTGAACAGGTTACCGAGCATCAGGCACGCGATCAGAGGCGCGGCAGAAGGAACGAGCAGCGCCACGAACACGGTGATCATGATGGGGAAGATGATCTTCTCGCGCTTGCTGACCTGACGCAGCGGGCGCATGACAATGCGGCGCTCTTCCTTGGTGGTCAGAGCCTTCATGATGGGGGGCTGAATGACCGGGACGAGGGCCATGTAGGAATAAGCGGCAACGGCGATAGGACCGAGCAGCTCGGGAGCCAGACGGGAGGTGACGAAGATCGCGGTCGGGCCGTCAGCGCCGCCGATGATACCGATGGAGGCGGACTGCTGGTAAGTGAAGCCCATGAACTGGGTACCGACATAAGTCATGAAGATACCGAGCTGAGCGGCAGCGCCGAGCAGCAGGGACTTGGGGTTCGCGATCAGGGGACCGAAGTCGGTCATCGTGCCGACGCCCATAAAGATCAGGCAGGGGTAGATGCCCAGCTTGACGCCCAGGTCCAGCAGCTCGCCCACCTTGGAGATGCCCTCGCCGAACATGATGTCAAACTCTGCCTCACGGAACGGCGGGGCCACCTTGTTCTTCACGATCTTGGCGCGGGTGTGGTTGCCAATGAACTGGCCGGAAGAATCCTTC
>USKV01000179.1 GCA_900555355.1 uncultured Collinsella sp. | reverse complement strand
GATGCTTTCGGTGCTGGCGAAGACCGCCAAGCTGCAGCGCGGCCGCATGGTGCGCGGAGCGGCCTCGGCGGCGCTGCTGCCTCAGAATCCCAAAGCATTGCTGGTTGCCGAGACGGTTCGCGATGAGCTGATGGAATGGGCCTCGACCTGCGGATATGACGAGAACTTGGCGCGGGAGCGTGCGGCGAGCTTGGGGTTGTCGGGTCTGGATGGACGCCATCCGTACGATCTTTCGGGCGGGCAGCGTCAACTGCTTGCATTGGCAAAACTGCTGCTAATCGGCCCCGAACTGCTATTGCTCGATGAGCCCACCAAGGGTCTAGACCTGTTCAGCCGCCGCATCATCGCCCGCGCCCTGCGTGACCATGCGAAGGCTGGCGGCACCGTCATCATGGCTACGCACGATTTGGACTTTGCCGA
The DNA here is from genome assembly GCA_900555355.1 of uncultured Collinsella sp. Lineage (GTDB taxonomy): Bacteria > Actinomycetota > Coriobacteriia > Coriobacteriales > Coriobacteriaceae > Collinsella. The sequence continues at coordinate 3,528 of USKV01000179.1, read as the reverse complement.
GCAGGTAGCCGACGACGTCGCCATGATGTTTGACGGCGAGATTGCCTGCATGGAGCCCCCGGCCGACTTCTTTGCCGACAACGTGTTCTATAGGGCGTGATGGGATGACGGACTGTCGTTTCTCGCGTTTACTCGCAAAACTGGAGATCCCGCTGTTGTTGGCGGTGCCGGCGGTGATGACAGTGGCGTTGCTGTCGGGTGTTGAGCAGGCAGCGTTGGCCATGCTGGCTGTGGTGGCGCTGGTGCTCGCGCTGTTCTTTGCGGGTTATGAGGCATCTCGTCCGGGTTTGCGCCAGATTATGCCCACGCTGGTGCTGGCGGCGCTGGCGGCGGCGGGGCGCATCCTGTTCGGGCCCATTCCCGACTTTAAACCGGTGAGCGCCATCGCCATTATCGCGGGGGCGACGCTTGGTCGCCGCAATGGTTTTATGGTTGGCGCGCTGGCGGCGCTGACCAGCAATTTCTTTTTTGGACAGGGCATGTGGACGCCATGGCAGATGTATGCCTGGGGGCTCGTGGGATACGTTGGCGGTGCGCTGGCGTATGCGGGTGCGTTCGACCGCGCCGACGGCACCGTGCGCATGCCAGCGCTGCTGGCGTACGGCTTTGCGTCGGGCTTGCTCTATGGCGTCGTGATTAACGCGTATGACATCATTGGATTTGTACAGCCGCTCACGTGGGCGGGTGCCGTGGCGCGTCTTGCCACGGCAGTGCCGTTCGATATCACACACGGCCTCGCGACCTGCGTGTTCTTGGCCGCCTTGTACAAGCCTTGGTGCCGTCGCATTAACCGTGTCGTCGTGAAATACGGGCTGTAAGGCATTTCGCGTTTCCTCACGAACTTGCGGTGGAATAGTTCTCGTTTTTGGCTATTTGCTGCCCAAACAGGAACTATTCCACCGCAACTTATAGGGGGAGAGGGGTCACATGATCTGTTTTCCTCTGTCCCCTAGAGGAATTACTTGGGGCTAGAGCTCTAGCGTGAGGGTGACGGGGCAGTGGTCGCTGCCGAAGATATCGCCGCGGATACCGGTGTCGCGCACGGTATTGGCGATTGAATCACTTACCAAGAAGTAATCGATGCGCCAGCCGGCGTTGTTCTTGCGGGCATTAAAGCGATAGCTCCACCAGCTGTAGACGCCCTCGACGTCTGGATTAGCCGTGCGCCAGGTATCGGTAAAGCCGGCGTTGAGCAGCTCGGTAAACTTGCCGCGTTCTTCGTCCGAAAAGCCCGCGTTGCCGCGGTTGGACTTGGGGTTCTTAAGGTCGATCTCCTCGTGCGCAACGTTAAAGTCGCCGCAGGTCACGACGGGTTTGCCGGTCTCGCACTCGAGCGCGTTCAAAAAGCCGCGGTAGGCATCGTCCCAGGCCATGCGCACGTCGATGCGGGCGAGTTCGTTTTGCGCGTTGGGAGTGTAGACATCCACAAACCAGAACTTGTCGAACTCCAGCGCGCAGACGCGGCCCTCGGTCGTGGCCTGCGCCACGAGCTCGGCCGCCTCGCCCTCGCCGGCGTAGGGTAACAGCGCGTCGGCGCGCAGTACGCGCAGCGGTTCCTGGCGGCTAAAGACCGCGGTGCCCGAGTAGCCCTTGCGCTCGGCATAGCTCCAGGTTTGGTGATAGCCGGGCAGATCGACCTGTACCTGGCCCTCCTGCAGCTTGGTCTCTTGCAGCGCTAGGATATCGACATCGAGGTCCTGCGCGATCTGGATAAAGCTCGGGTCCTTTTTGAGCACGGCGCGCAGGCCGTTGACGTTCCACGAGGCGAAAGTGTAAGTCTGAGGCATGGTGTCCTTTCGACGGGGTTGGCAGGCTTAAGATTAACGCAACAGGGGCGGTGGTGGGCACCGCGCGTGCTGACCCAAAGGCCGCATGCTGGGACATCGCCCGACGCTGCCCGACCAACAAGGACGGAGGACATATATGACGCAGGCGATAACGGACTCCAAACAGGCCTCCGCCGCGCTGGCGGAGCTGTTCGGCACCCACAAGCGCGTGGTCTTCTTTGGCGGCGCGGGCGTTTCCACGGCGAGTGGCATCCCCGATTTCCGCAGCGTGGATGGTCTGTATCACCAGCGGTTTTCCTATCCGCCCGAGACTATGCTCTCGCACAGCTTCTACGAGGCGCATCCGGCGGAGTTTTTCGACTTCTACCGGACCAAGATGATCGCCCTTAACGCCAAGCCCAACCACTGCCACGTCAAGCTGGCGGAGCTGGAGCGCGCCGGCAAGCTCGACGCCGTGGTGACGCAAAACATCGATGGCCTGCACCAGATGGCCGGCTCGCAGCGCGTGTTCGAGCTGCACGGATCGGTCCACCGCAATATCTGCCAGACGTGCGGCGCGGTCTACAGCGCCGAATGGATTTGCTCACGCGAGCACGAGGACGCCGCGGGCGTGCCCGTGTGCCCTGCGTGCGGCGGTCGCATCAAGCCCGATGTAGTCCTCTACGAAGAGCCGCTCGATGAGCGCGTGCTTACCGGCGCCGTTGCTGCCATCGCCGCAGCCGACGCCCTCGTCGTGGGCGGGACCTCGCTCGTAGTGTATCCGGCGGCGGGTCTCACGCGTTACTTTACTGGCGATACGCTGGCCATTTGCAATTTGGCGCCCACCGATCAGGATGCAAATGCCGACCTGCTGATTTCTTGCGACATCGCGGCTGCGTTTGCGTTCTAGCCCGCGCGCGCGGATACAATAGAAAGACTGATTGCAAAACGACCCCGCCGCCAGCGCCCGAGCGCGGCGGCGTGGGCATTTTAGGAGGATGTTCATGGCGAACGACAGCAAGACATGGCGGTGCGGAAAGTACGAGCTCAGCTTTGACCGTCCGCGCATCATGGGCGTCCTCAACGTGACGCCCGATTCGTTTAGCGACGGCGGTGAGCACTTTGACCAGGATGCCGCTATCGAGTACGGCCTGGCGATGCTCGATGCCGGCGCCGACATCATCGACGTGGGCGGCGAGTCCACGCGCCCCGGCTTTACCCCGGTCAACCCCGACGAGGAGGCGCGTCGCGTGCTGCCCGTCGTGCGCGCGCTCGCCAAAGAGGGTGCCATTGTCTCCATCGACACGCGTCATGTGGCGGTTGCCAAGGCGGCTGTGCGCTGCGGTGCTTCGATTGTCAACGACGTGACGGGTTTCACCGATCCCAAGATGGTTGAGTTCGTTAAGACGAGCACCTGCGGCGTCATCGTGATGCATGCCGGCGAGGTCGCCGCGCCCGCACGCACGCACGCAACGGTGCAGCTCGATACCTCGGCAGCGGCGTTTGTTGCCGAGAAGGCGCGCGAGGCGGCTGCCGAGGCCGCGCGTGAGGCCGAGAAGCCGGCCCGCCGCCGTCGCGGCAAGTTGCTGGGCGAGCCTAAGCCGGAGACCAAGCTTCCGGGCGGCGTGGTGCAACCCTCGTTGCCGTTTGGCGAACCGGAGCCCACGTCCGAGCCTTCAAGCGAGCAGGAGACGCCGGCCGCCGAGCAGGCTACTGCCGCCGAGACCGTCGCGCCCGCGCCCGAGGCCACTCCCGCAGCCAC
>USKV01000178.1 GCA_900555355.1 uncultured Collinsella sp. | reverse complement strand
GAATTTCAGCATTTGGGGACCTCCGATCGAGTCGTCGGCCGCCCGCGCACGGGATGCGTCGCAATGTCATTTTACTGCGAGTGTATGCACCCACAGCTGGTAAACGCAATAATTGCAAACATCTGTTCGATATTCATACGCTTGATCCATCGGGCAATGGAGCCTGGCTGCGTTGTCCAAAAAGAACGGGGCAGACTCCAGTGCGAAGTCTGTCCCGAAAAGAGAATGGCAAAGCAAGAACGTCGATGGACGAGAAAAGTGTCCGCAAGTCTCATGGCCATCACATCCCACCTGCCAAAGGGATGGGTGAGCGAGCGTTACTCCTGCTCGGACTCCTCAGCCTGCTTACGGCTGCGAATGAGGTGCGCCACACCGATGCACAGCACCGCGCCACCAGCGATCCAAGTGAAGGTCACGCCGTTAAGGCCGGTCAGTGGGAGGTTGGAGCCCTTCTTGTTCTCGATGGTGATGGGAATCCTGGTCGAGGTAACTTTTTCACCGAGCTGAGAAGTGACCATATTAGAGCTGGGTTTTACGCTGAGTCCTGTCAGTTTGCCGGTCGTCTCATTGTATGTAGGCGTCACCACAATGGTAAAGCTAATGGAGTTATAACCCGCGGGCGTCTCGCACTCCGTAATCTCGTACTCACCTGCAACAAGACCAGGGATAAAGACCTTGCTGTCAGTCTCTTTAGTCTTAAACACTCCAGCTTTGCCTGAATCGTCAGTGAGTCCACCAGTCTCCGTCAGCCATTTTTCGCCATTAACAGGAGTGGTACCCTCCTTGGTCATTTTGACCTTAAAGCCGGCAACAAGTTTCTTATTCGGATTATCCGAGGCGGTCTTAGTGACATCGAGACCGAAGACGTAGTCAGTGACCTCATCCGACTCAGAAGTGCCCTTATCATCAGTCATGGGATTGTTGGAATAGACAAGCTTGACATCGTTGGTGTTGCCGGTGGCAGTGTATTCAGCCTCACCGGTCAGTTTTGCGTTATAGGTCACAACGACCTTAGAGTCGCCCTTAAGCGTCACGCCTGCGTTTGTTGCAGCAGCCTTAAGATCAGAGAAGGAAATCGTCAGGTCGTGACCGCCAGTGGGGTGCCCAGAGGCGTCCGTAGTGTCCGCAAGATTTACCGTGTAGCCATTTGTAGGTTGGATAACGGTGTCGTCAATTTTCACCTTAACGGAGTTCTCGCTAGCCTCCAGTCCAGCTGAAAGATGATCATGGAACGAATATTCGTACTTGGTGAAGGTGTCGATGTTGCTCGCGACGGAACCGGTCAGTTTATATTCAACCTCCTCGCCAATATACGAGTCACTCCGCTTTCCCCATGCCTTGCCCTCATGAACTTCCTTTTTGACGGTAGGAATGCTGGTCTTCTCGGTGACCGTTACGGACTTACCACCCACGATAGCGAAAATCGGGGAGGTGCCAGTGTTCGGCTTTGCCGGATTCGTAAGACCATCAGGCACGAAGAGGTAGTAGCCATCGCCATAAGCATCCGGGCGCGTCCAAGAATCATCCACCTTAAAAGAATTTCCCGCAGGAGTCTCGTCTGTAATCGCAGCCGCAATTGCATACAGCACGTCACCGGGAGCAACGCGCGTACCCTCGCTGCTGGTTGCCGAGCTGGCAGAAGTTCCCGTCACATTTTTAGCAAGCCACTCGGCAACAACCGGGGCAGTGGCACTGTCCGCAAGCGCCGCAGCGCCGTCTGCGTCCACGATTTCCTTGTACTTGGCAGATCCTTTAATAGCAGCGATTACCTTGCGCCCGATAGTCGTGCTTGACCATTCAATATCGGAAGCAACTTTTCCATTGCTCCCCTCATCAGCGACTTTTGCCTTGAAGATCTGGTAGGCCTTGAACGTATTGTCCTTGTTGGCCTCGTCGACCTTATTGATCGTGATGCTGCCCGCCGCACCCTCAGCAAACGCCATGGTCACCGGGGCCATGACTCCGCCGAAGCTCAGCGCTGCTGTGAGGCCGGCGGTTACTGCCAGGCGTGCGATGTTCTTGTTCATGCTCATCTTCTTTTCCTCCGTTTTCCGGTTGGTTCTCATCCAATCGGTCATCATCTGTCTGTTTCTAAGCATCTACTTTGCTACGTCTCGCCCCGCTCTCTGTGGGGCTACCAGCTACTCTTTATGGCTGCCACCTCCCCGCTTGACCAGGAGCGCGACCACGATGAGCGCGGCTCCGGCGACCGCTGCGGCGGCCGCGGCGTACATTGCCATATCGCCAGTCGAGGGCATAAAGCCTCCGGTGGTAATGCTAGGGGGCGTGCCGGTGGGCGTGTTGATGAGCGACGCCTCCAGGCTACCCGTCGACCCGTCCGCGCTGTCGGCGCGCAGGGGCGACTCGGCCGTGATGGTGAGTTTGGGCTTGGCGGCGGCCACCTGGTCGACGTCCAGTCCCTCGGCCTTAACCGTCACGGAGCGCGTGCCCTCAAAGGCGGTGTAGCCCTTGGGCGCCTTGAGCTCGCGGACCTCCAGCTTGCCCGAGTCCACGCCCGAGACGGCCACGCGGCCGTCCTCGTCCGTGGTGACGGTGGCCTTGCCCTCCGCATCCCACGTGCCGTCGGCCGCTAGCGTGCGACCGCGGTCGTCGGCGATGCTCAGGACCGCCCCGGCAAGCGGCTTGTCGCCGTCGCTGCCGCGCTTGGTGAGCGCGAGATCCCAGGTGTAGGCGCACGCGTCGTCGCTCGGCGTGTGGGTGAAGCCGGCATCGCCGGACTGGTCGGCAAAGGGAGAGCGCGGGTAGCGCAGGTAGACCTCGTTGGGGTTGCCCTTCGCGATACCGTGGTTGCATGCGCTGTTGAGCGGCGCGTTGTACACGGCGACCACGCGGGCGCCCGCGGTGAAGGCGTCGGCCCCGCCGAGCGCGGCGATGAGGTCGCCGGTGCGCACGGTGAAGGTCTTGCCGTCGGCCGCTACCTTGGTGGCGCACTGGGCCGTGATGTCGGTCCAGCCCTTCGCGGGCTCGGTGCCGGCGCGGCCGTCCTTGCCGGCCGAAACGGCGTCGAAGCCGCCGTCCGCCCCCGCCGCCACGTACACGCGCATGCTCGCGGCGACCTTGGAGGGGTCGAGCCCCGCGCTCATGGTGTCGACGAACCGCACCGTATAGGTGTCGTAGGCGGCAAGGCCCGCCGGGACCGTGGCAGAGAGGCGCCAGTACAGGTCGTCGGCGACCGTGGCGTCGGCGGCCTTCTGCCAGGCGGCGGTGCTGTCCTCCAGCACATGCTTGGCAACCTTGGGGGTCGCCGCCTTGGGCTTGACGGTGACGGCGCCGCCGCCGACCAGGGCCATGACCGGCGCGGTGCCGGCCTCGTCCTGGGAGATGGCGTCGTCGTCGGCGACGATGAGCCAGTAGCCGCAGTGCAGGTCGGCCGCCGTGCCCGCGTTAAGGGCCACGGACACGGCGTCAGAGCTCTGGAGGGAACGAGCGAGCTGTGCGCTCAGCGCGCTCGTAAGGTGGGAATCGGCGTTGAGCCACTCGGCAGCTTCCTGCGCGGTGGTCTGGGAATTGGGCATGCCGGCGCTGTGCAGCACAGGCAGCGCGGCATCACGCACGGCGTCGCTTGCCCAGGCGAGATCGGTGGCGATCTTGGCGTCGCTGTCGCCGTCGACGACGTTGGCGCTAAAGATCTGGTAGGCGTCGTAGCTGCGCGCCACGGTGCCGCTCACCGTGATGGAACCGGTCGAGGTCGGCACGGCCTGCGCGGATGCGGGGAACACAACCGCGCAGGTGCCGATCAGGAGGGCAAGCAGTGCAAACAAAATCGGGAAGGAGCAAACTTTCTTATTCACGACGCTTACCTCCCTTCGCATTCGCCTTGCGACGAATGTGCATCCAGGCCGCAGCAGCGCAAAGCACCGCCGCGCCGGCAAGGTACGTCAGAGTGACGCCCGACATACCAGAAAGGGGCAAAGAGGTGGAGTAGGTGTTGGTGAAGGTGGGGG
>USKV01000177.1 GCA_900555355.1 uncultured Collinsella sp. | reverse complement strand
GACCGCAATCCTGACCGTCGAAAACTGCAAGATGGACGAGAAGGTCACGGTGAGCAACGCTGCCGCCACCGTAGGCAACTCGACTGCCGGCCTGCTCGAAGGCGACGAGCTCACCGTGGAGCAGGCACTACGCGGTCTGATGATTTCCTCGGGCAACGACGCCGCCATCGTGCTTGCCGAGCACGTGGGCAAAAAGATCGACCCCAAGACCAAAGACGCCGAGGCAACCTTTGTGAAGGCCATGAACGAGCGCGCCAAAAAGCTCGGCTGCACCGGCACGGTCTTTGAGAATCCACACGGCCTGGACTTTGATGAGTGGGCCGGCGACATGCACTCAACCGCACATGACGTGGCACTGATGATGCAGGAGGCTATGAAAAACGACACGTTCCGCGAGGTCGTGGCGAGCGAGGACTCCTGGATCGAGGTTACAGGTGCCGATGGCTCAGACCATTCGCATTCCATGGACACGCACAACGTTTTGCTCGGTCAGGACGGAAACATTGGCGGCAAGACCGGCACCACCGACGACGCGGGCTATTGCTTTACGAGCGCCTACAACCGCGACGGCGACGAGGTCTACACCGTTATTTTGAACTCAACAACCAACGATCAGCGCTTTACCGATACGGCGACCCTTGCCAACTGGTACTACGGTCACAAGGTGACGGTCGCAATTGCCAATACACAGGAGAAGACCGCCAACGGCAACCCGCTTATGGCGCGCATTGGCCAAACCGACTGGACGGATAAGACGATCGATGCCACGCTCGCCGACCCCGCCGCACAGGCAACGGTGTTCTCACTCGCCGGCGAAGTGACCGAAAAGGTTAGCTACGATGACCTTTCGGGCACGGTGCATGTTGGCGATAAGGTGGGCAGCGTTACGCTTAAGCAGGACGGCACCAAGATTGCCGTCATGGACCTGGTTGCCGACGAGGAAGGAACGGGGCCCAATCCCATCGAGTGGCTGCTCGTGAAGCTCGACCGCCTGGGCCGCCGCATCGACAACCGCCCGCTCACAGCCGAGAGCGAGACCGTAGCCAAAGCTCCTGAGGTGTAGGACCAAAGCGATATCACATCGAACCAAATGAGGCGTCCAACGGGGCGCCTCATTTTTTGAGGGTTCGAATCCCCAGCTGCCTTTCTTGATAATAAAAAAGGGCCCCGAATGGGACCCTTCTTTAAAGTTAAACTGGCGGAGAGCTGGGGATTCGAACCCCAGATGCCCTTTTGGGGCATACTCGCTTAGCAGGCGAGCACCTTCGGCCTCTCGGTCAGCTCTCCGTAACAGCCGTTCTATAGTAACCAAACAGTCGAGGATGGGCAAGAGGGAATTTGGAGCGATTCCATTTTTACCTTTCCCGTACCGCCTCCAACAAATAGTCGCGCATATACGGAATTGCAAACGAAACACAGCCATAGCCCGCAGGCTCAATCAGTCCCGTATCGATCAGACGTTTGCGATACGACCCGACTTTATTCGCCGGCAATCCCATCTTTTTGGCAATATCACCGTTCGTAATCTCGCCGCCTTCGCATTGCGCCATCGCCGCGAGATATTGAAACTGCCGCTCCGACACCCTGCGCAGCGCGGGGGCAATCACCATGGCATTGAAACTATCAAGAGCCGCCTGGACACCCTTGCGAGCCGCCTCTTCACTCACGCTCTCCGACCCGCTGCGCGCAGCAACCTGCCAAGCGTAATATCCGACCAACTGGACCATAAAGGGATAGCCTGCCGAAGCCTTTGTCAAAAGCTCAGCAACGCCTTCGTCGAGTTCCTTGCCCGCACGCCTCATCGTATCCTCAAACGATCCGCCGACTTCAAAATCTGAAAGCCGCGTGAGTTCGATATGCTTCGCCCTCTGAAGGAACGTCAACGTATCATCCACCACCACGCCATCCACAGAGGTTGGCAAACCAGCGAATGCAAAGGCGACATTCGCCCCTTGGCGAATCAAGAGCTGCATCTCATTGCCCAGCTCGCGCATTTCCTCAGTTGAGGCATCCTGGATCTCGTCGAGCGTAATGAGCAGACCACCGCGCTTCGCAGCATCGTACATCGCCTCGCCCAGATGAGAGGCTGACTTCGACAGCTCCACGGAGCCAAGGCTGACTCCTAAAATCGATGGGGAAATCGACATTGATGCAAGACGAACATTTCGCTGCAGAGCCTCGAGAATTCTGTCGCAAAAACCGGCATTTGAGGCGACGTCGACAACCTCGAATCCTTTTTTGCGCGCAAGATCGCCCAATGCGTTGAGGAGCACCGTTTTACCCGTGCCTCGGACACCCGAGATGCGCATGAGTCGATCGGGGGCACCAGGGCCATTCTCAAGAGCCTCGGCAAAGTCATCCAAAACAGCGTCGCGTCCGATAAGCTCAGGTGGATTCATGCCCGCTGTTGGCTTAAAGGGATTAATAGCTTTTGACATTCGACCTCCTCTGCCAGTTTTAACAACTTTAACAAAGTTTAGCAACTTTAGCAGAGTTTAACAGTTTTAGCAGGCTCGGCGGCTTTATGCCTTGCCAATCCTGCCGGGTCCTCCCGCCCGCGCCGATACAAATAGCGCGGTGCGGCCCCTCTATATCGCCCCTACCCCAGCGAGCGGTTGAGGGAGCCGAGTTCGTCGTTGCCCATGGTGCGCCACATTTGGAAGATGCAACCGCGTGCCAGGAAAAAGAAGCCGTTGTCGACTAGTTGAACAGCGGCATCTGCAAGCTGATTCGTCACGGCGGACACTGGCGGCAACTCAAGCCCAGCCTTGCGGATAGTCTCGACCGCTTCCCCGAACGTCGGAGGCTCGCTGACGCCCATCTCGTTCATAAGGCCCTGCATTTCTTCCAGCGCGCTGCTGCCCGATTCCTCACCGCGCGGCACCAGACGGTAACAAGCCAGCGCCAGGTCGAGCTGATCGCAGTTCCAATAGGCAAACGCCAAGCGATAGAACAGGTAGCCGATTGCAGAACGATCGCTGGCAATACGTAGGCCGTGGCGCGCCACCTCGATAATCTCGTCAAAGCGCTCCAGACGCGCAAGAACGTTGATGAGCGCAAAGTGCGATTGCATGGACGAGCGCGCCAGATCGTAAAGATGGCGCACCTCGGGCAGCGCTCGTTCAAAGTCCTCTTGCTCGGCGTAAAAGCTGCAGATCTCGTGCTGGGCAAAGTACAACGCATCAGGCGCACGAAGGATTCGCACAGAGCGGTCTTCTTCCAACACCGGTAGCACCATGCGCACCAGCTGGTTATCGCAAAACTGCGTTTGAACCAGACCTGTCGCTAAAAGCTCGGCGACGGCGCACTTAGCCTCCAACTCCTCGACAAGACGAGAAAAGCCTTCAAAAGCACCTGTACGGTCGACTTTTGCCTGCTCGCGTAATTCAACAACACGGGCCACGTATGGGTCGTCGTCCTCTTCCATGACCTCCAACTCGTCAGCCTTATCGGCAAGCAGCAGATCGCGCAGCGGCGGCGGCAGCGCGCGATGGTCATCACGCGGACGAGCATGAACCTCCGCAGGCTCAATCGTCTCCGGAGCGGTTGACTCATACGCCTCAAGCACACGCTTGCACGGCATATCGTCCATGTCCATGCTCTCAAGATCCTTGGCGACAGGCACGCAATCGGCCAGATAGGCCGCGCGCCCAAAGAAATACGTTGCGACAACGCGCTCGCCCTGCTCACTGTCGGGAGCAGCAATCTGCACATAGCAGCGCGTGATGCAGGTGCCCGCGGCAAAACACGCTGCCGCAAGCGTAAGTGCCACGCGCGCATCGTGCTCCGCGGCCCAGATCGCGCGCATGTCCTCGTCCAGCTCGCGCCAGGCGTCATCCTGAGCGTCGTATTCACGTTGTGGCATGGCATCCACGACAGACCGCCCAAACCGAACGAGCATAATCCCCTCGGCAACGTTTGCCCGATAGGTATAGTCGAGCCGTGTGACCACGTTAAGCGCCTCGACAATACGCGCGAAGCGGG
>USKV01000176.1 GCA_900555355.1 uncultured Collinsella sp. | reverse complement strand
CATCCTCGGTCAGCTTGTTGCCAATCTCGCAGCTGGCAAAGCCGCACTGAGGAGACAGATACAGGTTCTCGAGCGGCACGTACTTTGCGGCTTCACGGATGCGCTCGACGATAACATTCTCGTTCTCGAGCTCTGCCGCCTTGGTGGTTACCAAGCCCAGCACGACCTTCTTGCCCGGGGCAACGTACTTGAGCGGCTCAAAACCGCCGGCGCGCGGCGTATCGAACTCCAGGTAAAATGCGTCGACATCCTCGTTTGCGAACAGGTACGGCGCGATGGGGTCATAGCCGCCCTCGAAGGCATAGGTAGAGTGGTAGTTACCACGGCACACGTGCGTGTTAATGACCAGGTCGTCGGGCTTGCCCTCGATGGCGGCGTTGTTGAGCGCCACGCCCAGCTCGCTTACCTTCTGCAGGTCGACCGGGCTCATGCCGGTCTTTGCCACGAAATCGGTATCGCAGTAGATGCCCCAGGTGCAGTCATCAAACTGGATGTTGCGGCAGCCTGCTGCGTACAGGTCGGCAATCACCGTGCGATAAGCGGCTGCAATGGCGTCGGCAAGTTCCTCATCGGTCTTGTAGACGGCGCGCAGACTCTCCTGCTGGCCATCGCAGCGATCGAGCGTGACCTCAGAGAACGTCTGGATAGGCGCCGGGATGGTCTGGCGTGCAACGTGGCCCTCCCCCTCGAGCGCCTTGACAAACTTAAAGTGCTCGACGAACGGATGGTTCTCGCCGCTAATGGGACCGGTCACCACGGCGGTGTCGGCGGTAGTCTCCTCATCGTGGAACATATAGCCCGTGCGCGAGGTACGACGCTCAATACCGCTGAGTCCCCACATAAAATCGAGGTGCCAGTAGCTGCGGCGGAACTCGCCATCGGTGATCACCTGCAGGCCGGCGGCCTTCTGCTTGGCCACCAAATCGCGAATGGCATCGTCCTCGACGGCCTTAAGGCCGGAAGCGTCGAGTTTACCCGCGACATAGGCGGCACGGGCGTCCTTTACAGCCTGCGGACGAAGAAAGCTGCCGACGATATCGGCGCGAAACGGCGCGTTCGGTTGAATCAAAGTGCTCATAGATATCTCCCTTTGCATTGGTTGCTTTACTGGGACAGAGTATGAGCGCTCATATGACCATCGTAAAATATACGTTTATAACAGTTTGATATAGATGTTTCCTATATCAGTCTGGACTGCCATAAAGAGACTTGAACCGTGCGGAGCACAGCAGCCTAGATATGCTGACGAATCGCGTCGATATAGGCCCGACCGTAGCGCGTGAGCGTCGTGTTCTTGCGCGTGATGATGCCGATCTCCATGTACTCATCCACATCGAGCGGAATCGAGATAATGCCGGGGCCGTTGAGTTCGTGGCTAATCACGCCCGAGCACACCGTGTAGCCGTTGAGGCCCATGGCCAGGTTGAACAACGTCGCACGGTCGCGCACGCGGATATTTTTGCGACGCTCGAACGTCGAGGTCAGCTCCTCGGAATAGTAAAACGAGTTGTAGCTGCCCTGCTCGTAGGACAGGAAGGGATAGTCCTCCAGGTCCTCGAGCGTCACGCTGGAGCGGTCCGCCAGCGGATGGTCGGCGCAGACGAAGACATGCGGCGTGGCGCAGAAGAGCCCTTCGAACACGAGCTCGTTGGCCACCAGCATGCGCTCGATGACCTCGCGGTTGTGCTCGGACAGATATAGGATGCCCAGCTCGCTTTTCATGTGCGCGACATCCTCGATAATCTCGTGGGTCTGTTCCTCGCGCAGGGTAAAGTCGTAGCGCGCGGCATCGAACTCGCGGATCACGTCGACAAACGCGTTGACGGCAAAGGAATAATGCTGACAGCTCACACTAAAGTGCGGCACCTGCTCGGATGCGCCCTTGTACTTGCCCTCGAGCAGGTCGGCCTGGTCGAGTACCTGGCGCGCATAGCCCAAGAAGGTCTCGCCCTCCTCGGACACAATGACGCCCTTGTTGGTGCGCTCAAAGATGTGCACACCCATCTCGTTTTCGAGATCGCGGATCGATGCGGTAATCGAAGGCTGCGACACAAAGAGCCGGCGCGAGGCCTCGGTGATGCTGCCGCATTCGGCAACTTTGACGACATACCTGAGCTGCTGAAGCTTCATGGCTTTCTCCCTAGACGTTCGTGACGTCGAAACCCGTCGCATCCATCTGGCGCATAAACGGCGGCATCTCCCCCGTCGCGGCGCAGGCGGCAATCTGATGCAGAGCCCCGGCGACCGCATCGTCCGCCGCAGCGCCGATATGCCAGCGCGCGGCAGCCGTGACGGCCTCGTTGGCATTGGCGACTGCAACGGAGTTGGGAACGGCATCGATCATGGGCAAATCGTTATCGGAATCGCCAAATACGGCCACCTCGTCGGGCGTCATGCCCATAGCGCGCGCCAGCTCCAGCGCAGCGCAGCCCTTGTCCCAACCAGCCGGAAGGATGTCGAACAGGCGCACTCGGTTGTTGGGAAACACAAGCGAGAGTTCCGGCACCTCGGCGGCAACGCGCTCACGCAGCTCGGCAAGCTCTTCGCGCGAGCGGGCGCTCCAGATATTCGCCTTGAACACCGGCGCGTCATCGACAACAGGACGGCACGGGGCCTCTTCGCCTTTGAGCCATGCGTTGCCGCCCGACTCCATGGCGCGACGAACGCGCTCGGGATCACTCGTCACGCAATAGGCATCGTTGCCCCAAAAGTCATCGCCCAGGCTATAGACCTTCAGATAGGTATCGTCGGTCTCTTGCTCAAGATAGTCGGCAAGGCGCATGAGGGCACCGTTGTCGCTCGCACGGGAGGCAACAACCTCGCCGTCGACAAACATCACCTGGCCGTTACAGAACGCGCCAGTCGAAAAGCACTCGGAACGATTTTTGAACATCCAGCCCATCGCGGACGGCTGGCGACCTGAAACCGGGCCAAAGTGCAGACCCGCCGCCTGCATGGCATGAATACCCTCAATGGCGTAGTCGCTGACACCGTCATGTCCAGCCGGAATCAGCGTATCGTCCATATCGGTCAGCACAAGTTTAATCATAAGGCCCCCATTCGTATCGGTCCTACCTATTGTAACGACCTGCCAAAATAAACCTGTCCCTTTTTGGCAGGTGCGTTAGTATAGGGAACAACAGATTCGATGCGGGAGTGCCGGCGGTGCAAACCACAAGGCTGAGAGGGCATGGGGCCCAATCCTTTGAACCTGTCAGTTAATGCTGGCGTAGGGAGCATGCCGCCTTTACAGGGGCGCTGTCTATGCACAGCGCCCCTTTTCTATGCCAAGGAGGCATGTGCAGTGATTGATTCGGAACAGCTTAAGCAACATATGGTCAAGGCCGTGGAGGAGATTCGCGCTACCAATCCGATGGCCGGCTCCATCACCAACACGGTGACGATCGACTTTGTCGCCAACGCGCAGCTCGCCGTGGGCGGATCGGCCGCCATGGTCTATCTGCCCGACGAGGGCGAGGCACTCGTTGCCGGCGGCGGCGCCATCTATCTCAATATGGGCACGCTCTTCCCCATCTACGAGCAGACAATTCCCCGCGCGGCCAAGGCGGCACACGACGCCGGCAAGCCCTGGGTGCTCGATCCGGTGGGCTTGGGCATCGGCAGCCTGCGCACCCAGTTGGTAAACGAGCTCAAGCAGTACAAGCCCGCTATCGTGCGCGGCAACGCCTCCGAGATCATCGCACTCGCCGGCCTGTGGGGTCTTGAGGGCGAGGCAGCTGATCTGAGCCGTGTACGCGGTGTCGATACCACCGACACGGTAGACGCCGCCCGCGATGCCGCCGTGGCGCTCGCCCGCTACACCGGCGGCGCCGTGGTCGTCTCGGGCGAAGTCGACCTGATCACCGACGGCACGACCGTGGCCAAGTCCCACGGCGGCAGCCCGCTCATGTCCAAAATCACCGGCTGCGGCTGCTCGCAGGGAGGCGTGCTGGCCGTGTACGCCTGTGCCGCCGACCCGTTTACGGCAGCCATCTGCGGCACCGCCGTCTA
>USKV01000175.1 GCA_900555355.1 uncultured Collinsella sp. | reverse complement strand
GTCGCCTGTGTTTGGCGGCGCCCCGTTTTTGTGTTGCAAGGAGGGTAAAGGTATGAACGCCACGGTTGTGATCCCAACATATTGGGCAGGCGATGATACCCAAGCAAACGCTCCCGGCACCTACGATCACTCGACGTCGCTCAATGCCGCCAACCCGGAACTCGATCGCTGCCTGACTTCGCTCGAACAGGTGCGCGACATTCCGCGCATCATTCTCTTGGTGGTCTGTCCGGTTTCTGCCACGTCCGACGTATCCCGTCGCGTGCACGAAATCGTTAATGCGCATCCCACGCTTAAGGTCACCATCGTTACCAATACTCAGGCTTCGCGTGTTGCCGACCGCGTGGCACAGATTGCGCCCAAAGGCTCGGACGAGTGCGTGAGCCTGCGCGGCTACGGCGCCATCCGCAACATGGGTCTTGCCTGCGCGGCGGTGCTGGGGCACGACGCGGTTGTGTTTTTGGATGACGACGAGACCGTCATCGATGCCGACTTTATGAAGCGTGCGACCTATGCACTGGGCCAACAGACACGTCAGGGCCTGCCGATTTTGGTCAAGAGCGGATACTTTTACGATCGCGACGGGTCGCCGCTGGCTCCCACGGACAAAGCGGGCATTTGCCATCGCTGGTGGACCAAGCGCATCGAGTTCAATCGCTGGATGAAAAAGGCGCTCTCGGGCACCCGCATCTCGCGCTCCAATTACGTGTGCGGCGGCCTGATGGCCCTGCACGCCCGCGCCTTTACGCGCGTGGCCTTCGACCCGTTTATCACCCGCGGCGAGGATTTGGACTATCTCTTTAACATGCGCATGTTTGGCTACGACGTGTGGTTCGACAACGAGTGGACCGTACGCCACCTGCCGCCCGAGTCCGAGAAGCGCTCGCCGCGCTTTATGCAGGACGTGTACCGTTGGTACTACGAGCGGGCCAAGCTGACGTTCGCTGCGCACCAAAAGGAGCTCATTCCGGTTACGGCCGCATCACTCATGCCCTATCCGGGTCCGTGGATCTCGCGCGAGCTTGACGACCGCGTGCGCAAGACTGCCATGGTTCGCAGCATGTTTACCCGCGAGCACGAGGGGTATCTGCGCATCTGGCGTCATGGTATTGACGAGGCCAAGACCTATGCCCGCCAAAACGCCGCAAGCTACCTGCGTTTTCAGAGTTTCTGGCCCAAGATCATGGACGAACTTTGGCGCGACGCACAACTGATTAGCATCCTGGAGGGGGCTGAATGATCGACCGCCGCGCCCAGCGCGATAATTCAATTTCAATCTTTCGCATCATCGCCGTTGTCTGCGCCGTTTGCGTGTTGGCGTACTTTATCTTTGCCCTGGCGACTGGCATTGAGCCGATTGCCACGGTGGTCGCCTGTGCGTTACTGTGCATCTTCCTGTGCATCTTTATCTATTTGACGCTCAATCCCGATTCGGTACGCTCCCAGTACACCGAGGAGACGCTTTCGGTTGCCTCGGCCATGCTCGAGGACATTAAGGGCGGCCTGACACAGGAATCAGCGCTTTTGGTGTGCCGGCGTATCCTGCCCGAGACGCGTGCCATGACCGTTGCCATCACCGATGAGGGCAACGTGCTGGCCTGCGCGGGCGAGTTCGAGGAAAAGCTGCTGCCCGATTCGCCCATCCACACGCTTGCCACGCGCTACGTTATTGAGCACGGCATCGTGCAGTCGTTCAACCGCGTGGTGGACGTGGTGGGTTCGGATGGCTCGCACAACCAGGTTCCCGCCGGCATCATCGCGCCCATCAAGGTGGGCGACCGCACCGTCGGCACGCTCAAGTTCTACTACAAGACCCCGCGCGCCGTCGACCGTACCCAGTACGCGCTTGCCTCGGGCTTTGCCGAGATCCTGTCCACGCAGCTCGCCATCCACGAGCTCGAGGTGCAAAAGGAACTGACGGCCCGTGCCGAGGTTCGTGCCCTGCAAGCGCAGATCAATCCGCACTTTCTGTTTAACACGCTCAACACCATCGCGTCGTTTACGCGTACCGACCCGCTGCGCGCCCGCGAGCTGCTGCGCGAGTTCTCCTCGTTCTATCGCGCCACGCTCGACAACTCAGGGTCGCTTATCCCGGTCTCGCGCGAGGTTGCCCAGACCAAGCGCTACCTGACGTTTGAGAAGGCGCGCTTTGGCGAGGACCGCGTACTGGCGACTTTCGATGTCTCCGAGGATGTCGAGGACACGTTGGTCCCGGCCTTTGTAATCCAGCCCATTGTCGAGAACGCCGTACGGCATGGCATGGGCGATGACGACGCCCTGCGGATCGATGTGACCGTCCATCAAGACGGCGACGACGCAATCTTGATTGCCGTGGCTGACAACGGCGTGGGCATGGACGAGGGCACCGCCGCCAGGCTGTTTGATGAGCGCTCCGCCCGCCCCGATGCCAGTTCCCCGCAAGGCGGCGGTGCCGGCGTGGCCATGCACAATATTTCTGAGCGCATCCATCGCTTTTATGGACCGCACTCTTATACGCGCGTCGAATCGGCGCCGGGCAAGGGCACCAAAGTGCTCCTGCATCTTGATTTGTCAGAGAGCATCTTTGATATTCAAGAGTAAAATAAAAGGCTATGGGCTCAACGCCAAGCGGCGGATGCCCAGCGTAGTTTGCTGACGAAAGGTTTAATCCCTATGCTGCGTGCGATGATTGTGGATGACGAGGCCCCGGCCCGTTCGGAACTTCGCTTCTTGCTCGAGCAGACGGGCAAGATCGGCACGATCACTGAGGCGTCGAGCGTCCGCTCCGCCATTGAGATGTTGATGGAAAGCCGCGTCGATGTCGTATTTCTCGATATCTCGATGCCCGGTGCTTCTGGTCTGCAGCTTGCCGAGGCACTGCATAAGCTTAAGAATCCTCCGGCGATTGTGTTTGTGACCGCGTATAGCGATCATGCCGTCGAGGCGTTCGACGTAGATGCCGTCGATTACCTAATGAAGCCGGTCGAGGAGGCACGCCTGGATCGTGCGATCGAGAAGGTCATGCAGCACGCCAAGCCCGTCACGGACAGCAAAGCCACCATCGAGCGCATTCCGGTGGAAAAGGGCGGCCGTAAGGTCCTCATCCCCGTGGATGACATTCGCTTCATCATGGCCAAGGACGATTACTCCTGTATCTATACCGTCGATGATCGTTTTCTATCGACGACTTCGCTGGCGCAGTTCGAGGCCAAGCTTTGCGACTTTGGCTTCTTTCGCGTTCATCGCCGCTATATCGTCAACTTGGCGTGCGTCACGGATGTCGAGACGGTGCCCTCGGGCGCTATCCAACTGGGCATTACGGGCGTCGACGAACGCGTGCCGGTCTCGCGCCGCCGCGTTGTACCGCTCAAGAAGGCCCTGAGCCTCTAGCAAACTGGCCCCGCAGCCCTGTAGACCAATTGTCTGCGGAGCCGTGGGGCTTTTTGTATATACGTCGAATCGGTTTTGCAGAAGGGATCCCATGAACAGTGCAAGCGCCAAGCGCATCGACATCATCTCGGACACCCACGGCTATCTTTCGCCCGCGCTTCTGGACGAGCTCAAGGGCGCAGATCTGATCATCCACGCCGGAGACCTCACCTCAGAGATGGATTACGAGCATCTATGCACCATCGCCCCCGTGCGAGCGGTCCTAGGAAACAACGACTACTACCGCGACTACGGCCCGGATGTAGACCGTCTGGCCATCTTCACCTACGAAGGCCTCAAATTCGCCGTAGCCCACTACCGCGAAGACCTTCCGGTGGGATCCGTAGACGTAGCCATCAACGGCCATACCCACGTAACCAAAGAAGCCCAAGTGGGCCGTTGCTTAGTCCTCAACCCGGGCAGTGCCAGCTACCCCAGAGGCACCCGAGGCCCCACCATGGCCAGAATGCTAGTAAAAGACGGCAAGATCCTAAGCACTAAATTTATTGACCTAGAGTAACCACAACAAAAGCGGGGGATGCAGATGCGTCTTCCGTTTCCATTTGAGCCAAAGGCAGAGCTTCAACAAGAACCTTAGACAACCCCGCCCCGGAGACCCTCCCG
>USKV01000174.1 GCA_900555355.1 uncultured Collinsella sp. | reverse complement strand
GAGCGTCCGGCTGATAACCGGGAGGTCACAAGTTCGAATCTTGTCAGGTCCACCACTTTCTTTCGCAATAAACACCCCAGCGAGAGCCGAGTCGCCGCTGGGGTGTTTATTACTTTCTCCGTGGGGGTTTAGCTCAGCTGGGAGAGCGCGGGCTTTGCAAGCCTGAGGTCAGGGGTTCGATCCCCCTAACCTCCACCATGATGGACCTGTAGCTCAGTTGGTTAGAGCGTCCGGCTGATAACCGGGAGGTCACAAGTTCGAATCTTGTCAGGTCCACCATCAAAACTGTGAAGAGCCCTGGGGCATTGCCTCGGGGCTTTTTTCTTGTCTGCGATAAATCTCATTTTGGTTTTGTGTGCTGTGCGAAAGATTGGGTAGTATAGCTATTCAATGCGGTGGAGCTGCCGCGTGTTAACCGCTACGTACCGGAGGTGTTCCATGGTTCGTGTCGACATAGAGACCATCGTCATGGCCGCCGGTCCCGTGCCATCGCTTATCGTGCTTCGCGAGCGCTGCAGCAAATCGGACTCGCCCGCGCCGCTGCGTTCCCTTTCCATTCAGACTGGTTCGTTTGAAGCCGCTGCCATCAGCCGCGGCATCGATAGCGGCCGCGCCGAGCGCCCGATTACCCATGACCTGTTGCTCGATACTGTTGGCGCCCTGGGCGCCAAGCTCGAGCGCATCGAGATCGTTCGCGCCGAGCCGCCGGTGTTCTACGCGACGATCGTCGTACTGGCCGATGGTGACGAGCGCAAGATCGACGCCCGCCCCAGTGATGCCATTGCCCTTGCCGTGCGCAGTAATGCCCCCATGTTTGTGGAGGACGACATCATGAATCGCCTGGGCACTGTTTCTACCCACACCGAGGAAGTCGACGACGAGCAGGAGTTCGAGAAGTTCGACGAGTTCGTCCATACGCTCTCCCCCGATGACTTCTAAATGCGGGGCGTCCAGGTTGCGGAGCGTTCGCTGATGGCCGGCGGGATGTCGGCTGAAGCGGCTGCAATCGCCCGCGAGGCCCAGATGCGCTCGGAGGCTTCTGAGGCGGCTCGCATTGCCTATGTGACGCAGGCCCGCACGCTTCGCGAGCGCCGCGGCTCCTATATCAAGATGGTTATCATCTCCGCCCTTGTCGCAGTAATCTGTTCTCGTCTTCGTGGTACAGTTGGTGCGCTTGGGTTTTCGATTTCAACAGGCTTGGTAATCTGGGGTGTGGTCGATGCAGTCATGCTGACCAACCAGATCAAGGTACTCGATAAACGCGCGGCGGACATGATACGCGCCCGCGATGCCGCTGCTAAGATCGCCGCCGAGGCACAAAAACTGTAACGACGCCGGATTCGATGGGAAGGTCTAAAGATGGCACAGGATATGCAGGACGCCGGTAACGTCTCCGCCGAGCTCGACGCCATGGTGTGTGACCTGATTGGTGCGTTCTTGGACGACCTTGCCGCCGGCGAGAATCCGGGCGTAGTTGTGGCGATCGAAGACGCTGCTTCCAACCGATATCTGGCGGCGCTCGACGAGGACGGCGAAGAGGCATGCCTGGAGGCGGCCACCAACTTTATCTCCGAGCACAAGATGGGTCTTAAGGACGAGGGCCTGGGCCGTATCGCCCGCTATGCCATCGGCTATACCGGCTGCGTCGAGATTGACGGCGGCTATCACGATGCTCTGCTCGTGAGCTTCTTTGAGACTACGCTCGAGAGCGGTTTTTCGGCATATGTGCTGTATGAGGGCATGGGCGCCGGCGATGGTTTTATGTGGAGCGACCCTGAACCTGCAGGTGAGGAAACCCCTCTCATCTAAAATCGCTAAAATAAACGAGTTTTCGGTAAAAGGCTCAATATTCCCGCTGAGCGTTGTATCGCTGGGCGGGCCGCATACGCGTGCCGTTTGTATATGGATAGAAGATAGGGGAACTACATGCGCGTAGACAATCTGAGGAACATCGCCATCATCGCCCACGTCGACCACGGCAAGACGACGATGGTCGATAAGCTCCTGCGTGCCACGGACGCCTTCCGTGCCAACCAGCAGGTCGAGGACCGCGTCCTGGACTCTAACGACCAGGAGCGCGAGCGCGGCATTACGATTCTCGCCAAGAACATCTCTATCGAGTACAAGGACGTCAAGATCAACGTCATCGACACCCCGGGCCACGCCGACTTTGGCGGCGAGGTCGAGCGCGTGCTGCGTATGGCCGACGGCGCCCTGCTGCTGGTCGACGCTTTTGAAGGCCCCATGCCCCAGACCCGCTTCGTGCTGCGTCACGCTATCGACACCGGCCTTAAGATTATGATCGTCATCAACAAGATCGACCGTCCGGGCGCTAACCCCGAGAAGGCCTACAACGACTGCCTCGACCTTATGGCCGACCTGGGCGCCACCGACGACCAGCTTGAGTTCGCCATGGAGCACGTGGTCTACGCCAGCGCCATGAACGGCTTTGCCCGTCTTGACCCCAACGACGGCAACATGGACATGTATCCGCTGCTCGATATGATCATCGACGACATGCCCGCGCCCGAGGTTGACGAGAACGCCCCGCTGGCCATGCAGTGCGTGACCATCGACCACTCCAACTTTGTCGGCCGCATCGGTATCGGTCGCGTGTACTCCGGCGCCATTCACCAGGGCGACCAGATCCTGGTTGTGAAGAACGACGGCTCCAGCGCCACCGCTACCGTCAAGCAGCTCTTTACCTTCGACTACCTGGGCCGTACCGAGTGCCAGGAAGTCGGCGCCGGCGACATCGCCGCTGTCGTGGGCATTGACCGCACCGATATCGGCGATGTCTACACCGATCCCGAGAACCCCGTCGAGCTCGAGCCCATCGAGATCGACCCGCCGACCCTGTCCATCGTCTTTGAGGCTTCGACCTCCCCGCTCGTCGGTCGCGACGGCGACATCGTGGGCGCCCGTCAGCTCAAGGAGCGCCTGTTCAACGAGGCCGAGAACAACGTGACCATGAAGATCGAGGAGCTCGAGGACAAGAGCGGCGTCGAGGTCTCGGGCCGCGGCATCCTGCACCTGTCCGTCCTGATGGAGTCCATGCGCCGCGAGGGCTTCGAGTTCCAGGTCGGCCGTCCCCGCGTTCTGTTTAAGAAGGACGAGAACGGCAACAAGATGGAGCCTGTCGAGCAGGCCGTCGTCGAATGCCCGGACGAGTACTCGGGCAAGGTCGTTGAGGTCTTCGGTACCTCTGGCGGCATCATGACGAGCATGGATACCTCGGGCATCGTGACGCACCTCGAGTTTAAGATTCCGACCCGCGGCATCATGGGTCTTAAGAACCGCATCATGAACGTCACCCACGGCGAGGGCGTGTTCTACCACACCTTCCTAGAGTATGGTCCTTACGCCGGCGAGATCGGTAACCGTCAGAACGGCGCCATGATCTCCATGACCACCGAGAAAGCCGTTGCCTACGCTCTGGGTACGCTGCAGGAGCGCGGCCAGCTGTTTGTTGAGCCGGGCACCGAGTGCTACGAGGGCATGATTGTGGGCGAGCGCAGCAAGGCCGGCGACATGGTCGTCAACATCGCCCGTACCAAGAACTTGGGCAACCAGCGTTCCTCGACCTCCGACATCTCCGTGCAGTTGGTGCCGCCTCGCACCTTCTCGCTGGAGGAGGCGCTGGAGTACATCGCCGACGATGAGCTGGTGGAGATCACTCCCAAGAACATTCGCCTGCGCAAGCGTCTGCTCAACGCTACCGACCGCAAGAAGGCCGCCGTCCGCGCCGGTCAGGTCAACAAATAAGCGCTGGGCTTATAACCGCCAATAAGAAAGGGCGTCGACCGCAATGGTCGGCGCCCTTTTTGGTGCAATGGGGCCAGGTTGCTTTGCACCACCACAAAGGTGCCTGGCCCTTTTGTGGTGGTTGCGGCTAGGCGGTGGGGAGTCCTGGCGTGTTGGAGGCTTGTTGGGGCTTGAGGTGGGCGTTGCGCCAGATGATCTGGATAACGTAGCCGAGCATAAAGACAAAGGCCACGCCGCTGACGAAGTCGCCGATGAGGGGAAGTCCCGTGAGGGCACCTGCGGCGAT
>USKV01000173.1 GCA_900555355.1 uncultured Collinsella sp. | reverse complement strand
CAAGATCACCGGCTGCCCGCGTAAGGCAAGGTCTTGCGCCACGTGGTAGCCCGCTTCGCCCGTCACGACAACGTCCGCGCCCGCGGCGATGGCAAGCTCTCCAAAGTCGCCCAGGGAGCCGCCCAAAATGGCGACAGTGCGGCACGGGCGATCGGCTTCGCCCCACACACGCGGGTCGCTGCCATAGGCCGTGGCGGCACGGTTGGCGAGATCACGCAGCGTGCACGGGTCGTTGAGCGTTGCAAGCGTGCCCAGGCCGGTGGCCTCGGGGTCGTCCACGTGCTCCAGTGAGCTCACTGGAGCGGCATCCAGCAGCTCGCTCAGGCAGGTGCGCGCTTCGTGCGAGCGGTCCAGATTGGTGTGGAGCGAGATAATGCTCACGCCGCAGCGGGCGGCCTCAAACAGCGCTGCGCTGCACTGGGGGCGTGCGGAATCCGACGGACAAAACGCCTCGGGCGCCTTGATATAGACAGGATGATGCGTCAGCAGCACGTTTGCGCCGGCTTCTTGGGCGCGGCGAACATTAGCTTCGGTCGCATCGAGTGCGCAGGCCACGCCAGCAATCTCGGCGGCAGGGTCGCCCACGGAGAGCCCTACATGATCCCAGCCCTCGGCGTCCGCCTTGGGGTAGCGCTCCAGCAGCGCACGTTCAAGCTCGGCGACAATCATGCGGCACCCACGATCGACAACAGCGTCTGGGCAAAGTCGTCCAGGTCGGCAGGGTTCACACGGTCATCAAAGGAAATGCGCAGTGCGCCCAATGCCTGCTCGCGACCAATGCCCATGGCGCTGAGAATATGGCTCGGGTCCATGCTGCCGCTCGAGCAGGCGGAACCGGCCGATACCTCAAATCCGGCGGCATCGAGCTTGACGATGAGCTCCTCGGAGTCCATGCCATCAATGTAGATCGATACCATGCCGGGCAGACGGTCGGCATGCGCATAGTCGCCCATGGTGGCGTGAATGCGAGGGTGGGCCGTAAGCGTGGCGTAGAGCTTGTCGGAAAGGGTTTGCAGCGTCGCACGCTCCTGGGCTACATGGGGCGCCAGCGTTCGGGCGGCAGCGGCAAAAGCCAGCTGCGTGCGCAGATCCTGCGTACAGGCGCGACGGCCGGCTTCCTGTCCACCGCCAAAGATGCGCGGACGCAGCGGCGTGCGGTTCTTAAGGTAGAGCGCGCCGGATGCCACAGGGCCGCCGATCTTGTGCGCGGCAACGGTCATGGCGTCAACTCCCAGCTCGGTGACATCGAGCGGAATATGCAGATACCCCTGGATGGCATCGGTGTGGAACAGGGCGCCAACGGTATGCGCGGCCGCGGCAAGCTCGCGGATGGGCTGCACCACGCCGGTCTCGTTGTTGGCGACCATAATGCTCACGAGCGCCACGTCGTCGCCGAGCAGCTCGACAAGTGTGGCAGGCTCAATGTAGCCTGCGCGGCAGGGCTGTACCAGCTCGACGGTAAAGCCGGCGGCACGCAGCAGCGGCAGGTTATCCAGAATCGAATCGTGCTCGATGGCCGACACGATCACGCGGTCGCGCTTGCGATCGCGCTGACGAGCGCCCTCGGCAAGACCGAGCAGCGCCAGCTGGTTGGCCTCGGTGCCGCCGTTGGTAAGGACAATCTCGGACGGGCGAACGCGCGCGCCAAAGCTGCGGGCGATCTCGCGACGCGCCACTTCTAGGCGCGCAGCGGCCTTGCGGCCAAGCGAGTGCAACGAGTTGGGGTTGACGCCGGCAAGCTCGCTGTCGTCGTACTCGCGCTGCGCAAGGAGCGCCTCGGCGCGCATGGGCGTCGAGGCGGCGTAGTCAAGATTCACGGGTATGCGGTTTTGACCTGCGGTCATAAGGGTTTATGCCTCCTGTGCAGCCTCGTTGCCCAGCTTCTGCAGCAGCGCAACCTCGGCGGCGGGATCTTCGGACTTAAATACGGCGGAGCCGGCTACGAGCACGTTTGCGCCGGCCTTAACGACCTCGGCGATGTTTTTGGAAGAGATGCCGCCGTCGACCTCGATGAGGGGCGAAACGCCGTGACGCTCGCACATGGCCTTGAGCTCGTGGAGCTTATGCAGAGTGCCCGGGATAAAGCTCTGGCCGCCAAAGCCGGGGTTCACGCTCATCAGCAGCACCATATCGACAACGTCGATGATGCTCTCGAGCACGCACACGGGGGTGGCGGGGTTGAGCACCACGCCGGCCTTGACGCCGCGCTGCTGCAGATGCGTGAGCGTGCGGTGCAGGTGCGTGGAAGCCTCGTAATGCACGGTGATCATATCGGCGCCGGCGTCGGCGTACCAATCGACCGTCTCGTCGGGGTTCGACACCATCAGGTGAGCGTCGACCGGAACATCGGTGGAGCGCTTGACGGCCTTGAGGATGTCGACGCCAAAGGTGAGGTTGCCGGTAAAGTGACCGTCCATAACGTCGAAGTGCACGTAGTCGGCGCCGGCAATCTTGTCGAGCTCACCCTTCAGGTTGGCCATGTCGGCCGAGAGGACGGACGGAGCGATTTTGATGGAACCCATGGTAGAAGCCTTTCTGCGCTAGTCGGTGAGTCCGTAGAACTCTTGAGAAGGGACGCGGTCGGTGAGAATCTCGAGCGCCCTATCCAAAGTAACACCGTTGTAGAGCGTTTGCTCCACGGCAAAGGTGAGCGGAATGTCTACGCCCAGTGAACGGGCAAGCTCGCTGACGCTGCGGGCCGCGACGGCGCCCTCGACCACCATATGCGTGCGCGTCTGATACTCGTCGAGCGACACGCCGTGGGCAAACTCGTAGCCAAAGGTGCGGTTGCGCGAATGCTCCGAGGTGCAGGTGGCAATGAGGTCGCCCATGCCGGCGAGTCCCATGCAGGTCATAGCTTGACCGCCGCGGGCGTGCACCAGACGACTGATCTCGGCCAGGCCGCGCGTCATGATGAGGGCAAGCGTGTTGTCGCCCGCGCCCGAGCCGGCAGAGATGCCGCACACGATGGCGATGACGTTTTTCATGGCGCCGCAGACCTCGACGCCGGTCATGTCCTGCGACAAGTAAATGCGGAAGGCCGTGGAAAGCAGCAGCTCCTTAAAGGTCTCCCCCACCTGCTGGTCTTCACTGGCGATGACGGCGGCCGAAAGCCCGCCGCGACAGATTTCCTCGGCATGGTTGGGACCCGAGAGCGCCGCCACGCGCGCCTCATTGCCGATCTCGCTGGCAATGACCTCGCTCATGAGCAGTCCGGACTCGGGCTCGATGCCCTTGGTGAGGCACAGTACCGGCGTCTTGTCCGCGATGAACGGCGCCGCCTGGTGGCAGACGTCGCGCAGGTGCGTCGAAGGCACGGCAAAGATGATGGCCTCGGCGCCGTCGAGCGCCTGCACGAGCTCGGTCGTGGCGACGACGTTGCCGGGCAGCTCGTAGCCCACAAGGTAGCGGGGGTTGCGGTGCTCGCCATTGATGCCGGCGGCCGTCTGCTCGCTATGGGCCCACATGGTCACGCGCTCGGCTCGCGCAGCGGCAAGGCCGGCGACGGCGGTTCCCCAGGAGCCGGAGCCAATCAGCGCAACATTCATGACTCTCTCCTACTTATCGTCGGGCTCGGTGACGCGCTTGGTAAACGAGAGCTTGGACTCCTTACCCGTCATGAGCTTTTTGATGTTCGCACGATGGGCCCACACCACGGTGATGCCGATCAGCGCCATGCAAAACTTAAGTCCCAGGCTGCTGTACGGAAAGACCGCGCAGACGGCAATGGGAAGACCGATGGCCGCGGCGAGCGAGCCCACCGACACGAACTTGGTGATGGCGACGGCCACGATAAACATGCCCAGCAGCGATAGGCCAATGGGCCAGTACCAGGCAAGAATTACGCCCAGGCCCACGGCGATACCCTTACCGCCGTGGAAGTTGAGGTAGGGCGAGAAGATATGTCCCCACACGGCAGCCAGGCAAATGACGCCGATCATCCAGTCACCGGCAGCACCAGGAGCCATGATGCTCACGGGAAAGCCATAGCCCACGCTCGCGATGAACGGACGGGCGATGACAACGCAGATGGCGCCCTTAAGGCAGTCGAG
>USKV01000172.1 GCA_900555355.1 uncultured Collinsella sp. | reverse complement strand
CGTTTGGGCCAGCCATGTCCTTTGCCCAGCAAGAACAGGCGCAGGCCGCCACGCAAGTGACGGTCGACCTCTCGGAGCTCGACCGCGGCGACCGCGAAGAACCGCTGGCGCAGACAGGCGACAGACGATGGCTCTTGGCAGCAGGCGCCACAGCAGCAGGCGCGGGAACCGCCGGCCTCGGTCTGCACATCAAACGCAGCCAGAAACAAAACACGGACAGGCCGCACTAAATTAGTTAAGGAGACCCCATGGCATCGAAGAACCTTTTGCCCGTCGTCGCACTCTGCGGCGCGCTCGCAACCGGAACGCCTGTCGCCGCTTGGGCGACTCCCGTCATGGCAGACTCCTTACCAGCAGTCCTAAGTTCCGCACCAAATCCGTCGAGCGCCATTGCGTGCAAGCGTTTTTCGATCGCACAGGCCGCAATCTCGACCTCGGGATGCCTTCGTCGTAATACGGACGGCTCGATAGTCGTGGATATCAATCGTTCGAACAAGGCAAACGGCTCCCAGGCGGGGTGCGCCGTCTGCACGTGGCGCTCGGTTGTGCTCGATGCAGATGGCGATCCATGCAATTTAGAGCTGCGCATCGACATCGCTTCGGTCGATGACTCGGCGAACGGAGCGAAGGTCGCCTTCGACGGTACGTTTTTTGAGAAAGGAGGCGGTATATGTCTGGGCTGCGCCGCCGCGAATGCAGACGATGCGCAGCCCACCCTCTCATTCACGGCATCGTTGCGGCTGACCAAAGCCGACACCGATGCCATCGCGGCGGGAGAAGCGTCCCTGCTGTTCTACGCCGTCAGCGCCAAAGACACAGACGCTCATTTCGAGAAGCCAGCCGGATCACTCAGCCTTACACGAGGGATAGAGGCAGGCCCTATTGAAATCGATGCCCACGCGCAAAGCAGGCAACGCATTCTTGCCGACCCGGCGCTTCTCGAAATGGAGTGGAACGGATCCGGAGCCATCGGAATTCTTCCCTCCGCGCTTGACGCCAAGACGCTCCCCTCAAACGACGAACCCATCAACGCAACCATACAAGAAGAGAGCGCGGACAAAGAAGCAGGTGCGGGCGACACGCCGTCGCCGACAAACAACATCCCAGCTTCTCTCGAAGCACCGAATGAGCCCGCTAACGATCCAAACGATCCCGAGCTCGCAGACAGTCTGGGGCTTGCTGATCCTCAAGAGATCGATGAAGGTAACTGCTGCGTGCTTGCCGCGCTCGACCACACAGAGGTCATCGACGCTGCGAACATCGAAGTTGCCGCCGCCAATCAGCCCGTCCGCAAGTCGGCCATCATCGCATTTCCTGAATCCATCGAAGTCGTCTTTTTGCCATCGGGCGAGGTCGTGGCCCCAACACTGCTCACCTTGTTGGGCGCCAAGAATACTCGAAACGAAATTAAAAAGGTCACGGTTGTCGACCCTGCAACCACCGCCAAGCTGCGTCTATACGCCGTTGCTCCAGACGGAGGCAAGACCTTGGAATTCGATGGTGACACACTCCTAGCCTGGCGACGTCTGGACATTATGCAAGACGTCTCGTATCAGATCGAACTCGAAGGGTTTGATCGTGCCCGCGATGCCAATATCATCGCCGCGGCTATTGAATCCCCACAGCGGCTTATGACACTGCGCTTTGACTACTATCCCTATGTCCCGACAACCACCTGAGGCTAAATGCTGCGCATCATTCCTAACACCACTTATATAACGTATTAGATGAGTCGCGATGTGCCTCGCATTTCGTTCTGCTACGATTGCCACGTTGGCATCAATACAGGAGGGCTCATGCCGGGCTTGGGAACAATCATCAACGTTGTGCTTTTAGTTGCGGGCGGTCTTTTGGGATTAGCGGGCGGCCGCTTCATTACACCGCGCATCCAAGACACGCTCATGAAAGCATCGGGGCTGTGCGTCCTGTTTATCGGCCTTGGCGGCACCATGCAAAAGATGCTCCTTATCGATGGGGAGGCGCTGGCGACCACCGGTACCACCATGCTCATTGTCTCGTTCGCCCTCGGCTCGCTCATCGGCGAGGCCGTCAACTTGGAAGCCGCCATCGAGAACCTTGGCGAATGGCTCAAGCGCAAGACTGGCAGTGAGGGCGATAACGAGTTCACCAACGCTTTTGTCTCGACATCGCTGACCGTCTGCATCGGTGCCATGGCTATCGTGGGATCGATCCAGGACGGTCTGCTCGGTGACTGGTCAACGCTTGCCTTGAAAGGCGCATTGGACTGCATCATCGTCTGCACCATGACGGCGTCGCTTGGCCGCGGCTGCATTTTCTCCGCCCTGCCCGTCGCCGTGTTCCAGGGGACGATCACGTTGTTTGCCGGCGCGCTCTCCCCCATCATGACCACGGCAGCCCTCGACAGCCTTTCGCTCGTAGGCTCCATGCTCATCTTCTGCGTCGGCGTCAACCTCATCCGTCCTCAGACCTTCCGCACGGCCAACATGCTCCCCTCCGTCGTCGTGGCGGTCATCTACGCCCTCCTGTTCTAAACTATCTGCATAGTGATATCTCGAACACCTGTTTGATGCTGTGCTATGATATGAGGTCACCGACACCATATAGGGAGAGGAGAGGGCGGTGGCCGACCAGGACGTCAAGATGCTTATCGAGCGCATTATGGCCGAGGCCCGGACCCATCAGTCCGCCCGTTTCTCACATGAAGTCTACGCAGACGAGCCGATTCTCAAGACCGGTCGTCAGATGCAGAATTTCCTCCCCGACCAGTACCGCAAGATGCGCGAGATATCGCGCTGGCAGGATGACCCCAAAGGCGGCGCGGGTCGCTGGCTTTCGGAAGCCGAGCTTTTCTACCGCCAGGGCCTGCTGATGGCCGATTTTGAGGACGACTGCCCCTACAACGGCACCTTTAAGTCGTACTTTCCCACCTACAATGCCATGAGCGATCGACAGTTGCGCGGTTACTTTACCTGGCGCGCCCAAGTGCGTCGCGGAACCGTCGAGGAAACGTCTACGTCCTTTGCCTTTCTGTATCTCTATGAGCTGATTTGCGGCATTGGCGTAGATAATCCGCGTGACGGCTATGACAAGATCAAGGCATTTTGGGATGCCTATCGCGCCTTTGAACCCGGCATCGACCGGTTTGCACGCGTGTGGTTGCAGGACTACGCCGTGTTCCACGGGCTTGACCCCAAGCTGCTTCGTGATTCTAAAACCGTCATGTTCGATAACGCCCTTATCGAGCTGCGGCGCGCGGCTCGAGACCTTGTACCAGCACAGGCACCGTCCGGCCAGGCCCCTAAGCGTCGCAAAACCTCCGAGCCCACGCTCCCCCTTCCGCCCGACGAGGCGCGCGAGGAGTGGCTCATGACCGCCATCAACGCCCTCTCCACGTATAACCTCAATAACTCAAGACTCGCTCGCAGCAACCATCGCGACCTACGCCACGTGGCATGTGCCGTGTATGTCCGTATGGCGCGTTACTATGACACTCACCGAAAGACCGGCATCGTGGCGAGTTTATTTGGGGAGGAGACGGCCATGCCCTACACCATGTTTGCCTCGGCCGTATTCTTTGCGCCCGAGCGCCACGAGGACTGCGAATATCGCCTAGACCCCATTCACATCTACCGCTGCCAAAATGGCTTTTGGGAATGTATGCGCATCCACGGCAGCAGACAAAAAAGCAGCAAGCTCGGTGAGATGATGCGCGCTTGTGATCAGCGCCTGCGCTTGGCACTGGATCCCGGCCATCCCCTTAAGGAAGAAAAGGTTCCCAAATATCTGGCTAAGATTATCGATGACGAGATCACGGCATGGCTTTCATGGGATGCCGCGCATCAGCCCGTCAAGATCGATATCGACCTGAGCCAGCTGGGGCACATTCGGAGCGCCGCCGCACAAACGCGCGAGGCGCTTTTGATCGACGAGGAGCGCGAGGACGGCACGCTTGCGGATACCGAGGTGGCAGTTGCCGAGCGACGGGAAGCCGAGCCCGTGGCCGACACGATCGCCGAACCAGTCGCGACGACCATGCAGCAGGACGAGGCTAGCGAGCCGACCATCTCCACCGAGCAGTTTGGCGTCGTAGCCCCGCTCCTC
>USKV01000171.1 GCA_900555355.1 uncultured Collinsella sp. | reverse complement strand
GCCCGTAAATTGTATCATCCAGTGTGGAACGAGGGTGCCCGTTGCCGCGTGCGATGGGCTTGCAATAAGAGGAGAGCCATGTCGAAGCAAGCGGTCGTTGGAATCTTGGCGCATGTCGATGCCGGCAAGACCACGCTGGCCGAGGCCATGCTGTTCAACGCGGGTCGTATTCGCAAGCGCGGCCGCGTGGACGATGGCGATTCGCATCTGGACACTAACGCGATCGAGCGCGAGCGTGGCATTACGATCTTCTCGTCGCAGGCCGTGCTCGACCATGGCGATACCCACGTCATGCTCGTGGATGCGCCGGGGCATGTCGATTTTTCTGCCGAGGCGGAGCGCACGCTGCGCGCACTCGACTACGCGATTTTGGTTGTGGGCGCCAACGACGGCGTGCAGGGGCACACCGAAACCCTGTGGCGCCTGCTCGCGCGCTATGACATTCCGACGTTCATCTTTATCAACAAAATCGATTTGGAGAATCCCGGTCGAGATGTTTTGCTGGCACAACTTGGGCAACATCTTTCCGAGGGCTGCCTGGATGCCAACGAACTGCTGGTGGGCGGCACCGTTCAGGAGGATGCTGCTGCGTTAGACGAGGCGGCGCTCGAGGAGTTTCTTGAGGCGGGTGAGCTTTCCTCCGCGACGCTGTCGCGCATGGTTGCTGAGCGCAAGCTCTTTCCCTGCTTTGCCGGCTCGGCGCTCAAGGACCAAGGTGTGGACGAGCTGCTAGATGGCATATGCACGCTGATGCGTGAACAGGCGT
This sequence comes from uncultured Collinsella sp., assembly GCA_900555355.1. Taxonomy (GTDB): domain Bacteria; phylum Actinomycetota; class Coriobacteriia; order Coriobacteriales; family Coriobacteriaceae; genus Collinsella. The sequence goes on along the minus strand of USKV01000171.1, from coordinate 3,320 downwards.
GGCTCCCGGAGTTTGCCGCGCGCGTCTACCGCGTGAGCCGCGGGGATCGCGGTGAGCGCTTGGCTTGGGTTAAAGTGACCGGTGGCACGCTGCATGCCAAGCAGATGATTGACGGACGTTCCGGTGCCGAGGCGTGGGAGCAGAAGGTCGATCAGGTACGCATCTATAACGGCGAAAAGTATGAACTTGCTCAGGAAGTTGCCGCTGGCGGCATCTGCGCCGTGACGGGCCTTGCACACGTTCGCCCGGGTGATGCCCTGGGCGCGGAGCCCGCGGGCAATGCACCTGTCATTGCGCCAGTCCTCACCTATACGGTGCTTCCGGGCGAACACGATGTCCACGCGGTGTTCAAAGCGCTGACTGAGCTGGCGGACGAAGATCCCATGCTCGGCGTAAGCTGGAATACGCATCTCGAGCAGATTCATTTGCAGTTGATGGGCGCCGTGCAACTCGAGGTCGTGCAGCGCGTGCTGGACGATCGTTTTGGCCTTGCGGTCGAGTTTGAGCCCGGCGGCATTCTCTATAAGGAGACTATTTCGCAGCCAGTCGAGGGCGTGGGCCACTTTGAGCCGCTGCGCCACTATGCCGAGGTACATTTGCGCCTGGAGCCGTTGCCAGCGGGTTCGGGCGTGCAGTTTGGCACCGTGACCTCGACCGACGAGCTCGATCTTAACTGGCAGCGTTTGGCGCTCACCAACGCCATGGAGCGCGATCATCTGGGCGTGCTGACCGGCTCGCCCATCACCGATGTGCGCATTACGCTCACGGGCGGCCGCGCGCATGCCAAGCACACCGAGGGCGGCGACTTTCGTCAGGCCACGTACCGCGCGATTCGCCAGGGGCTCATGCAGGCGCGTGAGGCCGGCGCGGCGGTGCTGCTGGAGCCGTGGTACCACTTTGAGCTTGAGGTGCCGGGGGAGTGCGTGGGCCGGGCGCTCTCGGATGCCACGCGCATGGGTGCCGAGTACGAGTCGCCGACGATGGCGGGAGACCGGGCGAAGCTTGTGGGTCGCGTGCCGGCTTCCGAGGTGCAGGATTATGCGCTGGAGGTGGCTGCCTACACGAGTGGTCGTGGGCATCTGTATCTAGAGTTCGCCGGCTATGCGGCTTGCCATGATGTCGAGCACGTAATCGAGACGGCCGCCTATGAGCCCGAGGCCGATCTGCCCAACACGCCCGACTCGGTCTTTTGCTCTCACGGCGCCGGTTACACGGTCAAATGGTACGACGTACCCGCCGCGGCGCACGTAAAGATCGATCCCGCCACCTTCCGCCCCTGGCGAGCAGCAGACGCCGAGTTTTTCGGCCACATGTGACAAAGGGACAGTGCCTTTGTCACATGCTATTGGTATAACTCGGTATAAGTTGGTATAACTATTACCAGGGTTTGCCAATCCGAGGAGGCCGACATGAATCCAAATCCCTTTAAGCCAACGGCAGGCAAGCGGCCTCCGATGCTCATTGGTCGCGAGTCGGTCATCGAAGATTTTGAGGAAGGACTCGATAACGGCGCCGGAGCGCCGGGCAGGCTCATGCTCATTACGGGAAATCGCGGCTGCGGCAAGACGGTTCTCCTGCGGGAGCTGCAACGTCTGGCCAGCGAGCGCGGATGGGCGGTTGTCTCCGATTCCGCTTCGCTTGGCTTATGCGACCGCTTGGCCGACGCGCTTCGCTCGAATAAACCCGTTGTGACGTCAATGGAGTTCGGTCCGTCGTTTGGCCGGATGTCGGTCGAGGCGGCGCGAGCAAAGGGCGAGACGTTGCGAGGGCTGGTCAACGAGCGTCTCAAGAAGCTCAGTCCAGGCAAGGGCATACTGTTTGCGATTGACGAGGCGCAATCGGCGTCTATCGAGGAACTGGCGGCTCTTGCCGTTCTCTATCAGCAGGTGCTCGGAGACCAGGATGCTACGGGCTTGCCCGATAGCGACCAGCGCGGTCTTGCGCTGGTGTTTGCCGGCTTGCCCAGTATGGTTGACGATCTGCTCGAAGAGCCGAGCGTGACGTTTTTGCGGCGTGCCCAGCAGCGTACGCTGGGGGCGATATCTTTGCCCAAGGTGCGCGATTCGTATATCCAGACGGTCAAAGACGCTGGTCTTTACGTTGACACGGAGACGGCGGACCTTGCGGCGCGCAGGAGCATGGGGCATCCCTATATGGTCCAGCTGGTGGGATATTACATGTGGCGGGCTGCTGTCCGGCGTGGCTCGCAGGTCATTGAAAGGCGTGATGTCGAGGATGGCCATGCGGATGCCGTCTCCGAGTTCTATGAAGCGGTTGACGCGCCTCTGTATTACGGGTTGCGCAGTCCACAACGCCTATTTATCGAGGCCATGGCGGTTGACGAGGGTAAACCGACGCGCATGGCGGACATCATTGAGCGCTGCGACCGCACCCAAAGCTGGGCGAGTAAATATCGCGCAAGTCTGATTCGCGAGCGCGTCATCGAGGCAGCTGGATACGGCCTCGTCCGGTATACGGTGCCCATGCTGGGCGCGTACATTCGCGATCGAGTTTTATGGCATGAGTAGGGTGATAAAGGTGACGGAACAGAAGATGAGCCCGCAGGCTATCGAAGTGCGTGGAGCGCGTGTACACAACCTCAAGGACATCGATATCGATATTCCGCTGGGAAAGCTCGTGGGTATTGCCGGCGTGTCGGGCTCGGGCAAGAGTTCGCTGGCGCTGGGGGTTCTTTATGCCGAGGGCTCGCGTCGCTACCTGGAGGCGCTCAGCACCTATACCCGCCGTCGTCTGACGCAGGCCGAGCACGCCCAGGTGGACGAAGTACTGCACGTGCCGGCGGCGCTCGCATTGCATCAGCGCCCCAGCGTGCCGGGCGTGCGCTCGACCTTTGGTACCATGACCGAGCTCAACAACAGCCTGCGTCTGCTCTTTAGCCGTTGCGCCCATCATGTGTGCCCGCATTGCGGGGCGCGTGTAGAGCCGAGCCTTAACGTGGCCGCTGGCCTGGCGCTCACGTGCCCTGCGTGCGGTCGCGAGTTCTACGCGCCGAGCGCCGAGGACCTTGCCTTCAACAGCGGCGGTGCGTGCCCTACCTGCGGCGGCACCGGTGTTATGCGCGAGGTAGACGAGGCGAGCCTGGTGCCCGACGAGTCAAAGACTATCAACGAGGGCGCGGTGCTTCCTTGGGGCACGCTCATGTGGGATCTGATGAAGCAGGTGGCTGGCGAGATGGGCGTGCGCACCGACGTGCCATTTAACCAGCTCACGCCTCAAGAGCGCGACATCGTGTTCCATGGTCCGGCGGTTAAAAAGCACATTCTCTACGTGCCCAAAAACGGCGAGGGCGCCACGCCGCT